>NZ_JAILWL010000219.1 GCF_025698965.1 Roseibium sp. | reverse complement strand
CTGTCGGACAGCGATCCGTTCACGGAACTCGGGGCTCCGATTGCGGAGGACATGCTGATGGTGGATCTCGGGTTTGACGGCAAGATAGCCGACCGGGTGATTGCCGGCGCCTCCTACAGCGGCCGCTACGGCGAGGGAACAGCCATTCATGGCTTCCACGCACGCCTCAATGCCAGGTTTTAGAAGAAGTCGAAAGTTCGATGAAAGCGGGAATGAGCCCAAACCATTTCAATTGCCTGTCAGGTGTAGTGGCAGCAGTTCAAGCAAAAGTTTCATCGATAGCAGAAAAGCATTTGTGAAAATGGCTCTCATGTCGAAAAAGCCGGATGACAATCGTCCTGACGGTATCAACCACAATGTCGAAGGGACAAAACATGGTGTTTTCAGTCACTCCAATTTACGCGCTTGCCGTCGCGCTGGTCTACTTAATCCTTTGGTTCCGCGTCACAACACTGCGGTCTTCGTTAAAACAGTCCATCGGTGACGGAGGTAATCCGGAACTTTTGTTGCGTGTTCGCCAACATGGCAATTGTGCTGAATGGTTCAGTTTTGTTCTAATCCTGATGATCCTGGCAGAAGGTATGGGGGCACCGGCGCTTTACCTTCACATTTCAGGCGTGTTGCTCCTGGTTGGTCGCATAGCTCATCCATTCGGTTTGAAGACTGACAACAGCGGTCATTTCCTGCGTTACGTGGGAAACGGCACAAATATCCTGGCTTCGCTCAACGCCATGGTTTGCCTTGCCGTCAATCTCGTGGGGCTTTGGGCCTGACATTTCCTGAAAGCAGAGAAGGAAACTTCCGATGAAATACATGCTTCTGATTTACAATAACCCGGAACAGCAACCCGCTTACGGGACGTCGGGCTTTGACGAGATGATGTCCGGTTTTTTCGCGGCCAACGAAAGGATGAAAGCTGATGGCGTTCTGTGTGATGGAGAGGGTCTTCAGGGGATCGAGACTGCGACATCCTTGCGGATCAAGTCCGGCAAAGTAGAAACAATGGACGGTCCTTTTGCTGAAACCCGTGAACATTTGGGTGGATACTATGTGGTCGAAGTACCTGATCTGGACGAAGCCCTTAAGTATGCAGCCCTCATCCCTTCAGCCAAGTTCGGCACAATCGAAGTTCGTCCCATGATGGATTACAATCCCAGAGGCTGAAACATGAAGGATGCCGCCCCCAAAGCCATTGCGGTTCATAAGGTCATTGATGATGTTCTTCATCGCGATAGGGGGCGGTTGTTAGCGTTTCTCATTTCTCGATTAACTGATTTTCAAGCTGCAGAAGATGCACTGCAGGAGGCTTTGATTTCCGCCCTCACTCATTGGGCGCGCTCTGGTATTCCGCATTCTCCAACCGCGTGGTTGATGAAAGTCGCACTGCATAAGGGGATTGACCGTGCGCGCACAAGCGCGCGTGAAAGCCGGAAGGTGCGGCAGCTTGAACAGCACATAGCTGGGCATGAAGAAACCGACGAATTACCCAGTATTCCGGATGAGCGACTGCGTTTGATCTTTTCTTGTTGCCATCCGGCGCTTGAGGAAAAGTCCCGTGTGGCTTTGACTTTGCGTGCCATTTGCAATCTGACAACTCGAGAGATCGCTAATGCGTTTTTGGATGCTGAACCTACGATGGCACAACGTATTTCCAGGACAAAAAAAAAGATCAAAACCAAAGGGATTGGTTTTTCAATCCCGGAGCCGGAGCAATGGTCAGACCGGCTTGGTGCCGTGCTGTCAACGATCTACCTAATTTTCACAACCGGCTATGTTGCGCATGACACGGGGCCGCGTGATCTGTGCTTGGAAGCGCTTTTTCTGGCTCGCTTGCTGGTGCGACTTCGGCCGTGTGACCCGGAAATAGAAGGAGCGCTTTCGCTTATGCTTTTGACCGAAGCCAGGCGTTCTGCACGCATTGGGGTAGATGGTGCAACTGTTCCTGTTGAGGAGCAAAATCGCTCACTTTGGCGACAGGATCTCATCTTGGAAGGGCGGAATTTGCTGTCCTTGGCTGTCGCGCGACAAAAATCCGGGCCATTTCAAATCAAAGCAGCGATTGCGGATTGCCATATGACTGATGCTTCCCCGGACTGGCTGCAAATGTCATTGCTCTATCAGTCACTCTGGTACCACGAGCCTACGCCGGTCGTTGCCCTGAACTGGGCGGTTGTTTTGTCAGAGCTCGGTCACGCCGAATTAGCCTTGAGACGACTCGATGGCCTTCGTTGTGCGCTATCTGAATTCCAGCCATGGCATGCAGCCAGAGCACGTATTTTGTCAGATATGGGTCGTTTTCGAGAGGCCAGAGATGATTATGGAACGGCAATCCAAAGAGCCCCAAACCGCGCAAATCGCAGATTTCTTGAAAACAAGCTGAAAGACATCAACCAGCGACTGAACAACTAGGTTTTTGGTCGGTTCCAGTTGTCGTCCCATGTGTTCAGTGCTCCGGGAATTTCAGCAGATAGAGGCAATCAACCGGCGTGTTGAATGCAGTGGATTGGCAAATCTTTTGGCAAAGGAGGCTACGGCTAGGGTGAACCCGTCTGAAACGGAGCTCCAACGCCGTGTTTTAGCCAGTCAGGGTTGACTTTGAGCGCACTGCTCAGGGCATCCAAAAGTGCAAAAGTCGGTCTTTCGCGACCGTTCATGATTGCTTCTAACTGGACAGCGGATCTTTCTCCCGCTTGTTCCGCGAGCATTGAAAGCGTCAGTTGGCCCGGCTTTGAATATTCCCAGTGATTTGCATGATCCAAGGCCCATTGAATGCGGTTAACTTCATCGGACCTAAGCGCTTCGTGCAACCTGGCAACAATCTCGGAGTTCAAGGAACGGCCGTTTTGTCTAGATGCGGCAACAAGGTCATCTTTCATGCATTGCGGCATTCGCAGGTAAAACCTGCACGGTTTTTCGGACATTTTGCAAGCTCCCTTGGCCATGTTTCTTTTTATTCGGATGCAATAATCCAAAATAAACATTGAGTTAAAGTAATAATTATTTGCCAAATTTTATGTAAATCATAGGTGAGATAAGTTTATTATTATCGTTATTTATATAAATTTGCAAGTTTTATTGATTCAGTAAGTCAAGTTATTTATTCCCTTTAAGAATTCTGTTCAGGTGGGTGAGGTGCTGTAACGGAAAGTGCTTGCGGAAAAGGTGCAACTCTCCTTAGGAGTGTATATGATAGAGTGGTCCAACTAAATCGGATATTGAGTTCTATGGACCGAATCGAAGCTATTGCTGCAATGTCGTCACTCGAAATCTTGGCCTTGGTCCTCGAAATCTGATGGTTTCATGACGAAAAACTTGAGTATCATCGGTAATGTCAATGTTGCCGAAATCGCAATTAGCATTGTAGCAGCTGGATACTGGGCAGCTTTCTGGGCTATGAATGGCCTCGATAAATTTCTCAATCGATCCGATATTGGTCCTTTCAATTGGTATGGAAAGGATCGTGTAGATCAGTTCACCACGTATTTCTTAAGGCTTGAAATTTCACCAGACAGCATCAATTCGGTTCTTTGTTTCGCCGGCGTCTGGGAACTTTTTGTCGCCATCCCTTTGTTGGTCGCTATCGTAGCCATGGTTTGGAGACCTGGTTCGACTACCGCGCGGTCTACGCTGTATTGGTCTTACTTTCTGTCCGGAATTACTCTCATTGGTTTCAGTGTCTTCGACGTTGTCGCTGGAGATCGCGCTGAACTTCGCGAGCACGGATTATATTTTGCATTACTGATGGCCTGTTGTTTGTGGGCGAGATTTAGCTTGTCGCCCAAAGAGAATTTGCCATTGAGTTCGACAGCCGGGAATTGATGGCTGAAACTTTTGTTGAATGGCAAATCTATCTTAAGCGTGAAGAGGATGCGTCAAGAATACATCCTCATAGTTTTCAGGATCTTGAGCAGTCTTCGTAAATTGGCTACTGGACTTAATTTTTTGAATTGAGCTCGTTTGAGCAATTTTGATTGTCGCGAAGGTGGAAGCAGATGCACAGATGGGAGGGCGCCGAACCAGCAGGGTTCATGGACGTGCCGGCGGCGGACTATTAGGCGCGCTGCTGACAGGTGTTTGGTGGGGTGGGCTATAATCTGCCTTTAGGTGTCACACGGTGATGGAGTTCGCCCCGATTTTGTGGAAATAAAGGTCCGCGTGTTTCGGACTGATATAGTGGAAGACGCCTATGACCGTTCGTCGGATCGGGGCTCCGAAGTCTTCGGCCGAATTGACGTGGGCTGAACCCCGAGCATATTCGCCCTGGGAGTGATTGACGCTTTCATGACGGGCAAACCCTTCGCCGATAGACATGAATGCCTTCCACTGGTGGGTTCAGAATACGCGTAACACCTGTTCTAAGGCCGGTGGGGGGGATCGTGAGTTTATGATGGCAGTGGCGATGTAGATCATAGCCTCAGAGCTCTGGTCGGTTTTGCAAGCACGCATGGTGATGCGCTTGAACTCCTTGAGTTTGCAGAAGAAGTTCTCGATCAGGTGCCGTCGCGGTTCAATTCTTTGCCAACCAATCAACGTAACAGCACCACAACTTCAACTCTTCTCAGGCTTAGGACGCGGTGGGAAAAGTGATGTGGGGTAGTTGTATGGACTTCTACTGAGTTATATGGCAAACAGGATATAACTGGTTAGAGTTTGGTAGAAATATGGATCCTGTAAGAAACCCTTTCGCTCCTGGAGCAGGTTCGCAACCGCCCGATCTTGCGGGTCGAGACGAAATCATTGCTGATGCCATCATCGCCTTGAAGAGAACAATGATCGGGCGGCATGCGAGATCTCAAATGCTGTTAGGGTTACGTGGTACGGGAAAGACTGTATTGCTGAACTCTATTGAAAATGCGGCTGAAGAGGAAGGATATGTGACCTCAGTTATTGAGGCTCCAGAAGACAAACCGCTAGCAGAGCTTTTGTATCCTAGAATGCAGCAGGTCCTCCGAAAGCTGTCATTTGTTGAGGCCGCTAAGGTAAAAACACATGATGCGATGAAAGCACTGAGAGGTTTTGCAAGTGTCTTCAAAGTAGAGATGGGAGACTTGTCGATTTCGGTCGATCCCGAGCCTGGCGTAGCTGATAGTGGAAACCTAGAATATGACCTTCCTGATATGTTCATCGCTATCGGAACAGCTGCCAAAGCAGCAGGAAAGGGGTGGTGTCTTCTAGTCGATGAGGTTCAATACCTAAAGGAAGAAGAGCTCGCAGCTCTCATAGTCGCGATACACAAAATTGGCCAAAAACAGCTTCCAGTCATCTTTTTCGGCGCGGGGTTGCCTCAGTTGGCTGGTCTGTCTGGAGATGCCAAATCGTACGCAGAACGGCTCTTTTCATATCCAAAAGTTGGGGCACTAAATAAAGACGCTGCTTTGCAAGCGATCAAGGGTCCAATAGACGAAGAGAAGGAAGAAATAACCAACAGCGCTTTAGATGCAATCCTGAAAATTACGGAAGGGTATCCATACTTTTTGCAAGAGTGGGGGTTTCAGTCCTGGAATACAGCTGGCAATTCTCCAATTAATAAAAATGATATCGAAGCGGCAACGGAAGCAGCCCTCAGGAGGCTGGACGACGGATTTTTCCAGGTGCGCTTTGATCGGTTAACACCTAAAGAACGTGAATATGTGATCGCGATGTCAGAACTTGGCAAGGGACCATACCGTTCCTCGGAAGTTGCTGAACATCTGGGTGAGACTCCAAACAAGTTAGGGCCTCGTCGGGCGCAGATTATCGCTAAGGGTATGATTTACAGCCCTCAGTATGGCGACATAGATTTTACAGTTCCAATGTTTGATGACTATCTTCGCCGAAATTGGAAGTTAATTGGCTAGCCGATATGCGTCGTTGTTCGTTGCTTCTCACTTCAGTGTCACTCTGAAGCAGTATTACGAATGGCTTGAAACCGACGGATATCCAAGACGCGGTGCCGAAACTGCAGTCGGCCAGCTTTGCAAAAGACCAGTATTGAGCACGCGGCGCAGCCCAAAGGAATGGAAACTTAGGGACGGAGACTTGTGTGAGCTCCACGGGCATTGACACCACCGGACTAAAGACACTACCGTCTACAAATCGATCGACAATTGAACGCTTCACCGCAGCAATCTGACTGTTGACCGATAGACCCCATCGGTGCAGGCGAGTTCGGTGGGGTTTTTCATGACGCAAGACCATCAGCTAAGTCGCAATCGGGGCGAGCTTCATACTTCCGCCGTCAATTCATCGAAGGTTTGCAGAGTGAGATCTTGGAGGATCTTGTTGGCGGCTAGACCAATTTCAACAGTTTCCCTTGGCGCGTCCTCCGCCAGCATTTCAGTCACCAATATAAACACTTCTTGAGAAAGTTCGTCTGGCATCGATGTGTCCGCTCTCGTCAAAAGGTCGGCAATTATGTTCGCTACCCTCTCTTCAGTCAAAATGCTATTCCACGGGTCACCTTCTTTACATTGGGCTTCCAGCTTTTCGGAATTTTCGTATGAATGGATAAGTACTCCGTGAAGTGTCTGTTCGCCATTGGAGTAGTCTGCACGGAAGCTACCTCTGTTCAGTGCGTCAGGTGAGTTGGCCGCATAGTAGTCACGTTTGCACTGACGACACGTACCATTGGCCCATTGAATTCATGAATTACCACCGGAAAGTCCTAGGGCAATTCCTGCAGCTGTTCGATAAATTCGGCGACGTTCACTTTTGTTTCCAATCAAGTTTCAATGGTTGGTTTCAGCCTGCTTGTATTTCAGTTTGCAAGAGCTCAAAATTAGGTCAGTAAGCGACTGAGATAACACTTCGCCCTGTGAACCAATCGTAGTGCGTGAGCAATTATTCAAAGAGCTTTTTTTCGCGCTCCAGGTACCTGAAGGCTGCGCGTTCCTTAGCGAATTTAGGCGTCTCCAGACCCAAATACATGTGCATCAGCACGTCGATATCATCGGCTGTAAAGGGCTTTTTCAGGAAGCCGGAAACACCGACAAACGCAGCCGACCGTTCCAGGAAGGTCGTACCGTTAGTCGACATCATGTAAATACTTGTTCGGCTGGAAAGGTTGCGAACCCGGCCGGCCAGTTCAAGCCCGTCCATTCCTGGCAGTTGAAAATCGGTCAGGATGATCTCTAGCTTTCCTGCAGACAAAGCCCGCAAAGCCGCTTCTCCACTACCGGCCTCGAAAACCTCGAAGTCAAACCGACTTTCTTGAAGTACCTTTCCGATATCCGCGCGCGCAGCATCGGAACTGTCGACAAGCAGGATCGGCAGACCACTGGTTATCTTGATGTAGGTTGCGACGAGATCGGCCACTTCTTCCTGCCGAAACGGCTTTCGCAGAAAGTGATAGGCCTGATGCTGTCGCAGCAAGGCCTCGTCTTTCTTATCCAACGTTTCTGAAAAAGCGATGATCATACAATCTCTGGATTTGCTCTCCGCCAGCCCCACAATGACGTCAGAGCCGTTCAGGCCGGGCAGTTTCAAGGAAATAAAGGCTACATCAAAACGTCTTTTATTGAGCGCCTTGAGCGCAGAGCAGCCATCATTGACCGTCTCAAAATTGATGTATCGGGTTGCACGATGCATATTGATGCCACGGGTGATAACGCTCTGAACAACTCCGCTGTCCTCGGCGATCAGTATGCGTATCATCTTGTGAAGCATATCAGTCACTCCGAAGCGCAGGAAAAATTGAACAGTGTTACATTATGCAATGTAGCAAATAAGATAAGTAAAATTGTTAATAAAAGTAACAAAATTAAAAGTGATAAATAATAATATTACTTATTTCTGTTGAGTAGATCTAGAATATAACAATAACATCTAAAATGAGGATGGGAATATTTAAGTGTTATTTTTCAAAAAAGCGTCAATTGGCAACTTTTGGTAATAAAAATTACTAAAATTTTTTAATGAGATGCCGTTTTTTTTCTTAGAAGCTCGCGTAGATGTGCAGCGAAGAGTGCATCAAAATCACGCTCAAATTGCATGCGGCGGTTTCTACATAGCTCTCCATCCCCTGAACGAAGGGGGGAGCGTTTGCAATGTAACCAAGAGATTGTGATAGGTATTATTAGCTCTTTATTTGTGCATTTGTCTCAAATTTGAGATGTTTATCACTGTTTATCTAATGGAATAATTTCAATTAATTATTCTGCTTGCAACTTTAACTACGGATTAACCATAACTACGCAGCCTGCACTGGCAAAAAAAGGCGATGTTGAGTTTTTCATCTGCACCGCCCTCGATACTTCTGTCAGGATTACCATTACACACGGGTAGTTAAGGGTCAGGCTGTGTTCCCGGTACTTGCCAATACAATGCAAGGACATTGTTATGTGCAGAAAACCGATCTCCAATTCGTTCTTCAACACCACTGCTCTCACCAGCGTACCCTTGGTACTTTTACTTTCCTGCGCCACTCTCGACAGCGTCCATGGGGACGAAACAATCGACGGCGGGGTTCATGAGATCGTCGGGGGAAGCGATGCTACGCTGGCCTCGCCCTGGGATCTATCCGGGGGGAACGAACTTTTTGTCGGTGACACCGGACAGGGTACGCTCACGATCAAAGAAGGTGGAGAGGTCATTAATCTCAGAGAACTCCACATCGGGAACAGTTCCACTGGTCAGGGTAACGTTACGGTAATAGGCGAAGATTCAAGGCTGCAAAGTGAAGCTCACATAACCGTTGGTTTCGACGGTAGAGGCACACTTACCGTCGAGGATGGTGCGTCGGCGGATGTAGGGTTTCAGTTCCTGATTGGAAAAGGGGCCAGTGGTCATGGAACCGTCGTTGTCAGCGGTGAGAACTCGCGATTAGAGACAGACAGGACGATCTTTTTGGGCCTTTCCGGAGCTGGTACGCTCACTGTGAAAGACGGCGCGAAGGTAGTCGGTGGTCACCAGATCGAATTAGGAACCCAAGAAGGTAGTCAAGGGCATGGGATTGTCAGTGGCGAAAACTCCCAATTGGTGGCATCCGAGGACTTTTTCGTGGGCGTTTTTGGAGTCGGGACGCTCACCATCGAGGATGGTGGGGCGGTAATCGTGGCTAATCAGTCGGCAATTGGACTGCGTGGCCATGGAGACGTGCTTGTCAGCGGCGAAGACTCCAAACTGGAAACTGCAGTGGAACTCTTCGTTGGCTTGGGAGGATCAGGCGTGCTCACGATTGAGGATGGTGCTACGGTTACCAGCAGTCGCTCAGATATAGGCAACAATTCTGGCGGTTACGGCGAAGTGATTGTCCGCGGTGAAAACTCAACCTTCACGTCTCCGGGAGCCGTAGTTGTGGGGGATGAGGGAACAGGCGTGCTGACCGTCCAAGACGGTGGTTCGGTTACACTGACTGACGGCACGAAGACCATTACCATCGGCAAGGTGGCCGGTTCCGAGGGCACGGTTAATATCGGTTCTTCTGCCGGTGATGCAGCTGTTGCTGCTGGTGTGATCGATGCCGATACGATCGCCTTTGGTTCCGGGACCGGAACATTGGTCTTCAATCACACGAATGATAATTATGTGGTTTCCGCCGACCTGACGGGAACCGGCAACCTGGAAGTCTATTCAGGTGAGACCCTTCTGACCGGGGACGGCAGTAGTTTTTCCGGTGATGCCACGATCAATGGTGGAGCGCTTGAACTGTTGGGCAGCGGCTCCCTTGGATCGGGAACGCTCACAGTCAATGGTGGCCTACTGCGAACCGATGGCAGCGGCCTGGCAGTCGGGACAACTGTCGACCTTACTGGTGGAATCGTTGCAGTGGACGGCGATGAGACGGTCGCCAGTCTGAACAACAGTGGCGGCACGGTCGATATTGCCGACGGGGTCATACTGTCGGCGAGCACGATCGACAACACATCCGGTGTGCTCAACATCGGCGCGGGATCGACCCTGAAGGGCACGGCCAACACGCTCAACAATGCTGCGGTCATCAATGTCGGGGTCGGCGGGACCATCACCGATGCGGGCGACATCAACAATCTGGCCACCGGCAGTTTGAACTTCAACGGTTCTGGCGGGACGGCAGTTCTGTCATCAGGAACAGCCATGATCCGCAACAACGGAGCGATCAATGTCCTTGACGGAACTGTTGCGGTCAGTGGTAATTTGACGAATGAAGGCAGTGGTACGTTTGATGTAACCGGTGGGGATGTCACAGGCATTTCAAGCCTGATTAACAGCTCAACGGCGTTTGTTGGTGTAAATGTGGCTGCCGGGCGTTCACTTGATGCAATCTCTATAGTCAACGCTGCAGGAGTAATTGCGGTAAACGGCACCGTGAATGCAACAAGCACCACAATCAGTGGCGGAACCCTGAGCGGAGTGGGAACCTTGACTGGCGCCACCACGGTCAATGGCGGTGGAACGGTCTCCCCGGGCAATTCGATCGGTACGATCACCGTGAGCGATATCACGTTTGATGCCGGCTCGACCTATGCGGTTGAACTGGATGACACGCCGGACAGCGACCTGATCCTGGCAAGCGGCACCGCGACGCTGAATGGCGGCACCGTCGCGGTCTCCGGGACTGCCCTGGTCGGTCACACCTATACCATTCTTTC
>NZ_JAILWL010000218.1 GCF_025698965.1 Roseibium sp. | reverse complement strand
CCGATGGCGAAGGAAAAGTTTGAGCGCAATAAGCCGCACGTTAACATTGGCACGATTGGCCATGTTGACCACGGCAAGACGACGCTGACCGCTGCAATCACCATGACGCTGGCAGAAGCTGGCGGTGCTGAAGCAAAAGCATATGACGAGATCGACGGTGCGCCTGAAGAGAAGGCGCGTGGTATCACGATTTCGACGGCTCACGTTGAGTATGAGACGGAGAACCGTCACTATGCTCACGTTGACTGCCCTGGTCACGCTGACTACGTGAAGAACATGATCACGGGTGCTGCCCAGATGGATGGTGGCATTCTGGTTGTTTCTTCAGCTGACGGCCCGATGCCGCAGACCCGTGAGCACATTCTGCTTGCGCGTCAGGTTGGCGTTCCGGCTCTTGTTGTTTTCATGAACAAGGTTGACCAGGTCGACGACGAAGAGCTTCTTGAGCTTGTCGAAATGGAGATCCGTGAGCTTCTGTCTTCCTACGAGTTCCCGGGCGACGACATTCCGATCGTCAAGGGTTCTGCGCTGGCAGCAGTTGAGAACCGTGATCCGGCGATTGGCCGCGACGCGATCCGTGAGCTGATGGCTCAGGTTGACGCTTACATCCCGACGCCTGAGCGTCCGAAGGATCAGCCGTTCCTGATGCCGATCGAAGACGTGTTCTCGATCTCCGGCCGCGGTACGGTTGTGACCGGTCGTGTTGAGCGCGGTGTGATCAATGTGGGTGAAGAAGTCGAGATCGTCGGCATCAAGGACACCCAGAAGACAACCGTTACCGGTGTTGAAATGTTCCGCAAGCTGCTGGACAGCGGTGAAGCTGGCGACAACATCGGCGCACTGATCCGCGGTATCGGCCGTGAAGACGTTGAGCGTGGTCAGGTTCTGTGTAAGCCGGGTTCTGTTACCCCGCACACGAAGTTCAAGGCCGAGGCTTACATCCTCACCAAGGAAGAAGGTGGTCGTCACACCCCGTTCTTCACCAACTACCGCCCGCAGTTCTACTTCCGTACGACGGACGTGACCGGTGTGGTTTCTCTGCCGGAAGGCACTGAAATGGTGATGCCGGGCGACAACGTCTCAGTCGACGTTGAGCTGATCGTGCCGATCGCCATGGAAGAAGGCCTGCGCTTCGCTATCCGCGAAGGTGGCCGTACCGTCGGCGCCGGCGTCGTCGCATCCATCATCGAATAATCGACAGCCGGGCCTGCCGGCACGTTTGAACAAAACGCGGGCAGGCCCGCAGTCTTATTGGGAACAATAACAATGAACGGTCAGAATATCCGGATCCGCCTCAAGGCGTTTGACCACCGTATTCTCGACGCCTCCACGAAGGAGATCGTCAATACGGCTAAGCGGACCGGTGCTCAGGTACGGGGTCCCGTGCCGCTGCCGACGCGGATCGAGAAGTACACCGTGCTTCGCGGACCGCATATCGATAAGAAAAGCCGTGATCAGTTCGAGATGCGTACACACAAGCGCCTTCTCGACATCGTCGATCCGACCCCGCAGACCGTGGACGCGCTGATGAAGCTCGACCTGGCCGCTGGTGTCGACGTCGAGATCAAGCTTTAAGCCGGGCGGAAGGGGACACATCCATGCGTTCTGGAGTGATCGCTCAGAAAGTGGGCATGACCCGCATCTATAACGATGCAGGCGAGCATGTTCCGGTCACCGTTCTGCGGCTGGAAAATTGCCAGGTAGTAGCTCAACGGACTGACGAAAAGAATGGTTACAACGCACTGCAACTCGGTGCGGGTGGCCGTAAAGTTAAGAATACACCGAAGGCACTGCGCGGCCACTTTGCTGTTGCAAAGGTTGAGCCGAAGCGGACTGTTGCCGAGTTCCGCGTTTCCGCGGACAACCTGATCGATGTTGGCGCGGAAATGACCGCTGACCACTATGTCGAAGGCCAGTTCGTTGACGTGACCGGGACGTCCATCGGTAAAGGTTTTGCCGGTGCAATGAAGCGTCACAACTTCGGTGGTGGCCGTGCATCTCACGGTAACTCGATCTCGCACCGTTCGCACGGTTCCACCGGTCAATGTCAAGACCCGGGCCGCGTGTTCAAGGGCAAGAAAATGGCCGGTCATATGGGTGATGCCCGCGTGACCACGCAGAACCTGAAGGTTGTGCGCACTGATGTTGAGCGTGGCCTGATCATGGTTGAGGGCTCTGTTCCGGGCGCCAAGGGCGGCTGGATCCTGGTTCGCGACGCGATCAAAAAGGCGCTGCCGGAAAACGTTCCGGTTCCGGGTGCTTTCAAGGCATCTGAAGCGACTGCGGCCGCCGGGAAGGAGAGTGAGTGATGGAACTCCAGGTCAAGACCCTCGAAGGCGGGGCGGCCGGTTCGATCACGGTGTCTGACGAGATCTTTGGTCTCGAGCCGCGCACCGATTTGATCCACCGTGTGGTGCGTTGGCAGCTGGCCAAACGCCAGGCAGGTACGCACAAGACGCTGCAGCGTTCGGAAATCTCCGGTTCGACGAAGAAATTCGTTCGCCAGAAAGGTTCCGGCGGTGCCCGTCACGGCAACAAGAAGGCCCCGCAGTTCCGCGGTGGTGGCAAGGCATTCGGCCCGGTCGTTCGCGACCATGGCCATGACCTGCCGAAGAAGGTTCGCACCCTCGGCCTGAAGCATGTTCTGTCCGCGAAAGCCAAGGCAGACAGCATCGTCGTTGTTGAAGACGCGAAGGCAGCCGAAGCCAAGACCAAGGCTCTGAAGGCACAGCTCAACAAGCTCGGCCTCACCAGTGCTCTGGTTATCGACGGCGCTGAAGTCGACAACAATTTTGCACTGGCATCCCGCAACATTCCACATCTGGATGTGCTGCCGGTCCAGGGCATCAACGTTTACGACATCCTGCGGGCCAACACTCTGGTGTTGACCAAAGCTGCGGTGTCTGCACTTGAGGAGCGCTTTAAATGAGCAATCTTCCTCACTACGACAAGATCGTCGGTCCGGTAATCACCGAAAAGTCGACGATGGCTTCCGAAGAGAACAAAGTTGTCTTCAAAGTTGCCAACGACGCAACAAAGCCGGAAATCAAGGCCGCAGTCGAAGCGCTGTTCGGTGTCAAGGTCACAGCAGTGAATACCCTGGTCCGCAAGGGCAAGGTGAAGCGCTTCCGTGGACGTCTTGGCCGTCAGTCTGACTTCAAAAAGGCCGTCGTTACGCTGCAGGACGGTCACGGCATTGACGTGACCACCGGGCTCTAAGACGGGGACTTTAAGAAAAATGGCACTTAAGACATTCAATCCGACGTCCCCAGGCCGCCGTCAGCTCGTTCAGGTTGATCGCTCGGGTCTGTGGAAGGGCAAGCCGGTCAAGACGCTGACCGAAGGCCTGTCCAAGTCCGGCGGTCGTAACAACACCGGTCGACTGACGTCTCCAAACCGCGGTGGCGGTCACAAGCGGTCCTACCGTCTTGTTGACTTCAAACGTCGCAAATGGGACGTACCGGCAACGGTCGAGCGCCTGGAATATGATCCGAACCGGACCGCATTCATCGCTCTGATCCGTTACGAAGACGGCGAGTTGAGCTACATCCTGGCTCCGCAACGTCTGGCAGCAGGCGACACTGTCGTTGCTGGCGAGAACGTTGACGTCAAGCCGGGCAACGCAGCTCCGCTGTCGCGCATTCCGGTCGGTACGATCGTCCACAACATCGAGCTGAAGCCCGGTAAGGGCGCTCAGATCGCTCGTTCTGCCGGCGCATTTGTTCAGATCGTCGGCCGCGACCAGGGTTACACCACGCTGCGCCTGATGTCTGGCGAACAGCGCCGTGTCCTCGGCACTTGCATGGCTACCATTGGCGCTGTGTCCAACCCGGACCACGCCAACATCAACCTCGGCAAGGCCGGCCGTTCCCGCTGGCTTGGCATTCGCCCGCATACTCGCGGTGTTGCCATGAACCCGATCGACCACCCGCATGGTGGTGGTGAAGGCAGGACCTCCGGCGGTCGTCATCCGGTTACCCCTTGGGGTAAACCGACCAAAGGTAAGCGCACGCGGCGCAATAAGCAGACTGATAAGTATATCGTCCGCAGCCGCCACGCGCGTAAGAAGTAAAGGGCAAGGATCGTGGCACGTTCGATCTGGAAAGGTCCGTTTGTCGACGGGTATCTGCTGAAAAAAGCGGACAAGGTTCGTGAATCCGGCCGGAACGAGGTCATCAAGACCTGGAGCCGCCGCTCAACGATCCTTCCGCAGTTCGTAGGTTTGACCTTCGGCGTCTACAACGGTCAAAAGCACGTTCCGGTGCTGGTGTCTGAAGAGATGATTGGTCACAAGTTCGGTGAGTTTTCTCCGACCCGGACCTACTACGGACACGGCGCCGACAAGAAGGCGAAGAGGAAGTAACGATGGGCAAGCCGAAGCGTGAGCGGACGCTCGCTGACAACGAGGCTCGGGCAATGACCCGCATGATACGCGTTTCACCGCGTAAGCTGAACCTCGTTGCGGCCTCGATCCGTGGCAAAAAAGTCGGTTCCGCGATTGCGGACCTGACATTTTCCCGCAAGCGCATCGCGCAGGACGTCAAGAAAACCCTGATGTCTGCCGTTGCGAACGCGGAAAACAATCACGAGCTGGACATCGACAACCTGGTGGTTGCCGAAGCACATGTTGGCAAGGCTTTTGTCATCAAGCGGTTCCAGGCCCGTGCACGTGGACGTGTTGGCCGGATCGAGAAGCCGTTCTCGAACCTGACCATCGTTGTGCGTGAAGTTGAGGAGACTGCCTGATGGGACATAAAGTAAACCCGATCGGCATGCGCCTCGGGATCAACCGCACCTGGGATTCCCGCTGGTACGCTAACAAGAACGAATACGGCGATCTTCTTCATGAAGATTTCCGCATCCGTGAGTTCCTGTTGAAGGAACTGAAGCAGGCAGCGGTTTCCAAAGTAGTTATCGAGCGCCCGCACAAAAAGTGCCGCGTGTCCATTCATTCCGGTCGTCCGGGTGTGGTCATCGGTAAAAAGGGTGCCGACATCGAGCGTCTTCGCAAGAAGATTGCCGACATCACCAATTCGGAAGTGCATCTCAACATTGTTGAAGTGCGCAAGCCGGAAATCGATGCGACCCTGGTTGCCGCTTCTATCGCTCAGCAGCTGGAACGCCGTGTTGCCTTCCGCCGCGCCATGAAACGGGCTGTTCAGTCCGCCATGCGTCTCGGCGCCCAGGGCATCCGGATCAACTGCGGCGGCCGTCTTGGCGGTGCGGAAATCGCACGTATCGAATGGTACCGGGAAGGCCGCGTGCCGCTTCACACTCTGCGTGCCGACATCGACTACGGTGTTGCAAGCGCTCACACGGCTTACGGCGTGTGCGGTGTGAAGGTCTGGATCTTCAAGGGTGAAATTCTGGAGCATGATCCGATGGCGTCTGAACGCCGGGCGACCGCTGCTTCCGAAGGTAGCCAGGGTGATCGCGGCGGACGCCGGGATCGGGGCCGCGAGCGCGCAGCTTAATTCAAGCTGCCTGCCGCTCGTAAGATAAGAAAGACGAGAGAAGAACGATGCTGCAACCGAAGCGCACAAAGTTCCGCAAGCAGCACAAAGGCCGCATCCACGGCTTGTCGAAGGGGGGGACTGACCTCAACTTCGGCGCATTCGGTCTGAAGGCTCTGGAGCCGGAGCGTGTTACTGCACGCCAGATCGAAGCGGCCCGTCGTGCTATGACCCGTCACATGAAACGTGCGGGTCGTGTTTGGATCCGTATCTTCCCGGACGTTCCGGTTTCTTCGAAACCTGCTGAAGTCCGCATGGGTAAGGGTAAGGGTTCTCCGGATTACTGGGCTTGCCGTGTCAAGCCGGGCCGGATCATGTTCGAAATCGATGGTGTGCCGGAAGACATTGCGCGTGAAGCCATGCGTCTTGCGGCTGCCAAACTGCCGATCAAGTGCCGCTTCGTTCAGCGTATCGGCGAGTAGGCAGGCGAGGAGTTAAGCCATGAAGGCTACCGATGTACGGGCTAAGACCCTCGATGAGCTCCGCACCGAGCTCGAAGGTTTGAAGAAAGAGCAGTTCAACCTGCGCTTCCAGAAAGCCACGGGGCAGCTTGAAAACACTGCGCGTGTCCGGCAAATCCGCCGCGACATCGCACGTATCCAGACGATCATGCGCGAGCAGCGCGTGTCGGCGAACGCGTAAGGAGACGGCCATGCCGAAGCGTATCCTGCAGGGCACCGTTGTCAGCGACGCCAATGACAAGACGGTGACGGTGAATGTGGAGCGTCGCTTCACGCACCCGCTGCTGAAAAAGACTGTGCGCCGGACCAAGAAGTACCGCGCACATGATGAAAGCAACCAGTACAAGGTTGGTGACTCTGTTCAGATTGAAGAGTGCTCACCAATCTCCAAAAACAAACGTTGGACTGTGGTCGCTCAGTGACCACGCTCCATTCAGTGAGCATCAGGCGCCCGTGACCCGTGCGCCAATAGAAGAACAAGGCAGCCAGTCATGATTCAGATGCAAACAAACCTCGACGTCGCGGATAATTCCGGCGCCCGTCGTGTCATGTGCATCAAAGTGCTCGGCGGCTCCAAGCGTAAATATGCCCAGGTTGGCGACATCATCGTCGTCTCCGTAAAAGAGGCTATTCCGCGGGGCCGCGTTAAGAAGGGCGACGTGATGAAGGCTGTCGTCGTGCGCACGGCAAAGGATATCCGCCGTCCCGATGGCAGCGTGATCCGGTTCGACCGCAATGCGGCCGTGCTGGTCAATAACAACAAGGAGCCGGTCGGTACCCGTATTTTTGGTCCGGTGCCGCGCGAACTCCGTGCAAAGAACCACATGAAAATCATTTCGCTCGCGCCGGAGGTGCTCTGATGGCTGCGAAAATTAAAAAAGGCGACACGGTGGTTGTGCTGACCGGCCGTGACAAGGGTAAGTCCGGCGAAGTCATTCAGGTTCTGCCGACTGACGGCAAGGCTCTGGTCCGCGGCATCAACATGGTTCGCCGCCACCAGAAGCAGACCCAGACGCAGGAAGCTGGCATCGTGTCCAAAGAGGCACCGATCCACATGTCCAACATTGCTCTGGCCGATCCGAAGGACGGCAAGGCGACTCGCGTCGGCTTCAAAGTTCAGGACGATGGCACAAAGGTTCGTGTGGCCAAGCGTTCGGGAGACCTGATCGATGGCTGAGACCACTTACGTGCCGCGTCTTAAGACGCATTACAATGAAGTCGTGCGCAAGCAGCTTCTGGAGAAATTCCAGTACGAGAACGTCATGCAGGTTCCGCAACTGGAAAAGATCGTGCTGAACATCGGCGTTGGCGAGGCAGTTGGAGATTCCAAAAAAGCTCGCACAGCAGCTGAAGACCTGGCTGCGATTGCCGGTCAGAAGCCGGTCATCACCAAGGCGAAAAAATCCATCGCGACCTTCAAGGTTCGTGAAGGCATGCCGCTTGGTGCGAAGGTGACCCTGCGCCGTCAGCAGATGTACGAATTCATGGACCGTCTGATCACAATCGCGCTGCCGCGTGTTCGTGACTTCCGTGGTCTGAATCCGAAGAGCTTCGACGGTCGCGGCAACTACGCCATGGGCATCAAAGAACACATCGTGTTTCCGGAAATCGAGTACGACAAGGTCGACCAGATCTGGGGCATGGATGTGATTGTTTGCACCACGGCGCCGACGGATGACGAGGCGCGCGAGCTTCTGCGCGCGTTCAACTTCCCGTTCACGAAGTAACGGGCAAGGAAGGGAACGACGATGGCGAAGAAAAGCGCAATCGAGAAAAACAAGCGCCGCGAGAAGCTTGTCAAGAAATATGCTGAGAAGCGCTCCGCTCTGAAGGCAATGGCGAAAGACGAAAGCCTGTCCTTGGAAGAGCGTTACAACGCACGCCTGAAGCTGGCGAAACTACCGCGGAACTCCGCGCCGAACCGCGTTCGCAACCGTTGCGAAGTGTCCGGCCGTCCGCGCGGTTACTATCGCAAGCTGAAGATGTCGCGTATTGCGCTTCGTGAACTGGGTTCCCTGGGTAAAATCCCGGGCCTGGTCAAGTCGAGCTGGTAAGGAGAAACTCCGATGGCAATTTCTGATCCGTTGGGGGATATGCTGACCCGGATTCGCAACGCACAAATGCGTCGCAAGAACAAGGTTAGCTCACCAAATTCCAAATTGCGCGCTCACGTACTTGATGTGCTCGCAAAAGAAGGCTACATCCGTGGCTACACCACGGTTGACTACGAGGGCGGTAAGTCCGAGTTGGAAATCGAACTGAAGTATTTCGATGGTGAACCGGTTATCCGCACGATTGAGCGGGTTTCCAAGCCGGGCCGCCGCGTGTACTCATCGGTGAAAAACATCCCGCATGTCTCTAATGGGCTGGGCGTGTCGATCATTTCGACTCCGCGTGGCGTCATGAGCGACCATCAGGCGCGTGATGAGAACGTAGGTGGTGAGGTTCTTTGCCGCGTCTTCTGATGCGGCATCCTCACTTTTAGAAAAACGACAAGGTTGGTCAAATGTCTCGTATTGGCAAAAAGCCAGTCCCCGTGCCAAGCGGGGTAACGGCATCGATCGACGGTCAGACAGTTACGATCAAGGGCCCGAAAGGCGAAAAGTCTTTCGTGCTCAATGATCTTGTTCTGGCCGAAATGACAGATGATGGGATCAAGATTGATCCGCGTGGCGCTTCCAAAGCCGCTCGCTCCATGTGGGGCATGAGCCGGACCATGGTTGCAAACCTGATTACTGGTGTTACAGACGGTTTCAAAAAAGACCTCGCAATCACCGGTGTCGGTTACCGCGCCCAGATCCAGGGTCAAAACCTTCAGCTGGCGCTGGGTTTCTCGCACGACGTTGTTTATCCGATTCCGGATGGCATCGAAATCAAGTGCCCGAAACCGACGGAAATCAGCATCGCAGGTACTGACAAACAGCGTGTTGGTCAGGTAGCGGCTGAAATCCGCGAATTCCGCCCGCCGGAGCCGTATAAAGGCAAAGGCGTTCGTTATGCAGACGAGTTTATCGTCCGCAAAGAAGGCAAGAAGAAGTAACGGACCAAGATCATGGCGAACAGCAAACAAGCTTTCGAACGCCGCCGCGATCGCGTGCGTCGTTCGATCAGGAAAGCCGCCGGCGAGCGCCCGCGCCTTTCTATCTTCCGCTCGTCGAAGCAGATCTACGCCCAGATCATTGACGATGCGAAGGGGCACACGATTGCCTCTGCTTCAACGATCGAAAAAGATCTCAAGGGCAGCCTGAAAACGGGCGCCGACGTATCTGCAGCTGCAGCCGTCGGCAAGCTTGTCGCAGAGCGTGCAGTTGCCGCTGGCGTTAAGCAGGTCGTGTTCGACCGTGGTGGGTACATGTATCATGGGCGCGTTAAAGCGCTTGCTGATGCGGCCCGCGAAGGTGGACTTGAATTCTGACCAGCGCCCGTTGGCGCTCTTAAGAACGGAAGACATATAAAATGGCGAGACAGGATAATCGCGATCGCGACGAGCGAGACAGCGAATTCGTCGACAAGCTCGTTCACATCAACCGCGTTGCCAAAGTGGTCAAGGGTGGCCGTCGTTTCGGCTTCGCCGCATTGGTAGTGGTTGGTGACCAGAAGGGCCGTGTCGGCTTCGGTCATGGCAAAGCACGTGAAGTGCCGGAAGCCATCCGTAAAGCAACAGAAGCTGCAAAGCGCACCATGATCCGTGTGCCTCTGCGCGAAGGCCGGACGCTGCACCACGATGTGGAAGGCCGTCACGGTGCTGGTAAAGTGCTGCTGCGTGCCGCTCCGGCTGGTACGGGTATCATTGCCGGTGGCCCGATGCGTGCAGTCTTCGAAACGCTTGGCGTTCAGGACGTTGTGGCAAAGTCGCTGGGGACTTCAAACCCCTACAACATGGTTCGTGCAACATTTGCTGCGCTGACCAAGGAAGACAGCCCGCGCTCCGTCGCTGCCCGCCGTGGCCTCAAGGTCTCAGTGCTGCAGTCTCGGCGTCGTGACAACAACGAAGAGGCGGCTCCGGCTGCCGCTGAGGCTTGACCTTAGCGGCTCCAGCCCCCAGCTGAGAGAGGGTAGTTCCCATGGCGAACACCGAAAAGACTGTTACGGTCGAACAGATCGGCAGCCCGCTGCGCCGTCCTAAGGACCAGCGCGCGACGCTCGTCGGTCTCGGCCTGAACAAGATGCACCGCCGTTCCACGCTGAAGGATACTCCGGAAGTACGCGGCATGATCAATAAGGTCCAGCATCTCGTTCGCGTCGTCGAAGACAACGCATAAGAACGAGGTGAGGAGAGAAAACATGAAGCTCAACGAACTTCGTGACAACGAAGGTGCCGTCCAAGAGCGCACTCGCGTTGGTCGCGGTATCGGTTCTGGCAAAGGCAAGACCGGTGGCCGTGGTGTAAAGGGTCAGAAGTCCCGTTCCGGCGTTGCGATCAAAGGCTTTGAAGGCGGTCAGATGCCGCTTCATCGCCGTCTGCCGAAGCGCGGCTTCACGAACATTTTTGCCAAGGACTACAACACTGTGTCCGTCGGCCGTGTTCAGAAGGCCATCGATGCAGGCAAACTCAACGCTTCCGAGACGGTTACCGTCGAAGTGCTGAAAGCTGCCGGCGTCGTCAAGCGGGTCCGTGATGGTGTGCGC
>NZ_JAILWL010000217.1 GCF_025698965.1 Roseibium sp. | reverse complement strand
CTTCGGCTGGTGCGGCACCAGGTCAATCTCGGTTTCAACCGACGGATTGTCGAGATTGATTGTCGGTGGCGCAATGCTGTCCCGAATTGCCAGCACCGAGAAAATTGATTCGACTGCGCCGGCTGCCCCAAGCAGATGACCAATCGAGGATTTCGTCGAGGACATGGTCAGGCCGGACGCATGCTCTCCCGCCAATCGGGTCACCGCACCCAGCTCAATTTCATCACCAAGCGGTGTCGATGTGCCGTGCGCGTTGACGTAGTCAACCTCAGCAGGTGTGATCTTTGCGCGTTTGAGAGCAGCGTCCATGCACCGGTATGCACCGTCGCCATCGGCCGACGGTGCGGTGATGTGATAGGCATCGCCCGACATACCGTAGCCGATCACTTCGGCATAGATCTTGGCACCGCGGCGCACAGCATGCTCGTATTCTTCCAGAACAACGACGCCTGCACCTTCGCCCATGACGAAACCGTCGCGATCAACATCATAAGGGCGTGAGCCCTTTTCCGGAGCATCGTTAAATCCTGTGGACAACGCGCGGCATGCGGCGAAACCGGCAAGTGCGAGACGGCAAACAGGAGATTCAGTCCCGCCTGCAACCATGACATCAGCGTCACCGAACGCGATCAGACGGGATGCATCACCAATGGCATGCGCACCCGTAGAACAAGCCGTCACAACCGCGTGGTTCGGACCTTTCAATCCATGACGAATGGAAACATATCCACCTGCCAGGTTGATCAATCGACCGGGAATAAAGAAAGGACTGACGCGCCGGGGACCCTTTTCCGCCAACAGATGCGCACCCTGCTCGATACCCTGCAGACCACCGATGCCGGATCCGATCAGAACGCCTGAACGCGCCTGCTGATCGTAGGTTTCCGCCTTGTAGCCGGAATCGTCCATGGCCTGGTCGGCGGCAGCCATGGCGTAGACGATGAAGTCATCGACCTTGCGCTGCTCTTTGACGTCCATCCAGTCATCAGGATTGAACGCGCCTTCTTCGGCAGGATCACGGGGAATTTGGCAGGCGATCTGGCAGGCCAGATCGTCAACTTTGAAATTCGCGACCTTGTTGGCCCCGCTCTTTCCTTCGAGGATCTTTTTCCAAGTGACATCGGCACTACCACCAAGTGGCGTCACCATGCCTACACCAGTTACGACAACTCGCCTCATACACCTGCACTTACGTTTGAAGGGCCAGGCGGGGAAAATGCCCCGCCGGCCCGAACTTCCAAAAAAGAAATAAGGGCGAAACCCTTACTTGTTGGCTTCCAGAAACTTTACAGCGTCGCCAACGGTCAGGATGGTTTCAGCTGCGGTATCCGGGATTTCTACGCCGAATTCTTCTTCAAATGCCATGACCAGCTCAACGGTGTCGAGGCTGTCCGCACCCAGATCATCGATGAAGCTTGCACCTTCCACAACCTTCTCTGCATCGACGCCGAGGTGTTCAACGACGATTTTCTTTACCCGATCCGCGATATCGCTCATCTTTCACTTCCTTAGTTTTCGTCTATTCATCTCTCGCGAATTTGCCCCAGACCGGTTTGCTACAAAGCGGCGGTGTGCACTCGCTGTCTTCAAGATGTCGCAGTGCATCCCAGCCTTACTATTGGACCCGGCTGCACAATTCGTAACAATCGGCGGGTTGGTAACACACTTTGTTGACCATTACCAGCCAGTCCAGACTGCTTCCAGGCAGCCCGGATTCTTTTTGCCTGCTTGGCAAAACTCTCTTTTAAATCATAGCCATGCCGCCATTGACATGGAGTGTCTGACCGGTCACGTAACCGGCTTCGTCACTGGCGAGGTAAAGCGCTGCAGACGCGATCTCGGCAGAAGTCCCCAAACGGCCTGCAGGCACACTGGTCAAAATTGATTCTTTTTGCTTGTCGTTCAATGCATCCGTCATCGCTGTTTCGATGAAGCCGGGCGCGATCGTGTTGACCGTGATGTTTCGGCTGGCAACTTCGCGAGCCAGGGATTTGTACATGCCGATCATGCCGGCTTTTGCAGCCGCATAGTTGACCTGACCCGGATTACCGGTCACGCCGACAACTGATGTGATCCCGATAATACGGCCGGAACGACGCTTCATCATGCCCTTGATTGCCGCGCGGCACAGACGAAAGCCAGAGGTCAGGTTGACTTCAAGCACCTGGTCCCACTCGTCATCCTTCATACGCATGAAAATATTGTCTCGCGTGATGCCGGCATTGTTCACCAGAATATCGACGGAGCCCATTTTTTCTTCTGCAGCCGGCAAGAGCGCATCAACAGCGTCACGATCGGAAAGATTGGCAGGCGTAACGAAAGCGCGCTCTCCGAGATCAGCTGCAAGAGCCTCCAGTTTTTCAGCCCTTGTGCCGGACAAAGAAACCGTCGCCCCTTGTGCATGCAGTGCCCGGGCAATCCCCTCGCCGATACCGCCAGTGGCGCCGGTGACGAGTGCGTTTTTCCCTTCCAAGCTGAACATCTGGGGTCCTTCCCTCGTTGTTTTGCCCCGTGCGGGGACTTTGGTCTTAGTTCCTGGCGCCCAAGTGGCTTAGCCGGAGATCTTTTCGAGAAGCGCGTCGATGTCTTCCGGTGCATTTACAGCAAGACCCGTTGCTTCCTTGTGAATCCGCCTCACCATACCGGTCAGGACCTTTCCGGTTCCGACTTCCACAAAGGTGTCCACACCATTATCTGCAAGCCAGGAGATGCTTTCCCGCCAACGCACGGTTCCGGTCACCTGTTCAATCAGACGGTTCCGGATTTCAATCGGGTCGGTGATCGGCGCAGCAAGAACGTTTGCGACGAGCGGAACCACCGGCTCCTTTATTTCGGCGTTTGAAAGCGCTTCGGCCATTGCGTCGGCAGCAGGAGCCATCAAAGAACAATGGAACGGTGCGCTGACCGGTAGCATGACTGCCCTGCGGGCTCCTTTGGCCTTGGCGATTTCAACGGCGCGTTCGACAGCAGCCAGGTGACCGGAGACAACCACTTGCCCGGGCGCATTGTCGTTGGCTGCCTGGCATACTTCACCTTGAGCTGCCTCTGCGGCAACTTCCACCACGACATCAAAGTCAAGACCGAGCAACGCCGCCATAGCACCCTGCCCGACAGGAACGGCATTTTGCATGGCATCGCCGCGCACCCGCAGAAGGCGGGCCGCGGTTGCGACCTCGACACCGCCCGCTGCTGCCAGAGCAGAATATTCACCCAGCGAATGGCCCGCGACATAAGAGACGCTTGCTTTCAGATCGAGGCCTCTGGCCTCAAGAACCCGCATGGTCGCGAGACTGACTGCCATTAATGCGGGCTGGGCATTCGCGGTGAGTGTCAGAGCGTCTTCGGGACCATTCCACATGATGTCGGAGAGTTTCTGCCCCAGAGCGTCATCCACTTCGTCAAAGACAGCTTTTGCCTCCGGATAGGTGTCGGCGAGTACCTTGCCCATTCCCACGCTCTGGCTGCCCTGCCCCGGGAAAGTGAATGTTATAGTCATCTGGAAAACGCCTCCGTGACACGTGCGCAGGCCACACTCGATTTGGCGACAGGCCTTCGACTTTTTAGAGAAAGCGGTGTTTCAGCCTCAGGGAGGTCTGAAATCGAACTTGGCGCGAGGCTATGATACGCTCTGCACCTCACTGTCAAGGCCCAGCCGCCAATCAATTTGAAAAATGATGCACTTTCCGGCTTTTTGTACTGTAAGAGGACATCAAATCGAGGAAACCGGAACGCCAATACGGTTGCCGTATGCGAAACAACGTCCCGACCGTGTTCTGTTCCTCCGACCGTCCAGGACAATCTAATAAGAAAATTATGCCGGCAGATCCGGATTGAACTTGCAATTTCCCCCAAACCGAGTATAGAGCGCGCTTCATCCGGGGTTTGGCCGGGGGCTGTACGGAAGAGCATTTGCTAGGATTCCTGAAAAGATCCGACTTCCCGTGTTCCCGCTCTCGTTAGATTTCTCGTGCCTTTCCGAAGTTACGAGGAGGCTTTGCGCCAACCCCGCGTTGTCAACACGAAGAAAGGCTATTTCCATGCCTCTTTACGAGCACGTATTCCTGGCTCGCCAGGACGTTTCGGCCCAACAGGTCGAACAACTCGTCGAACAGTACAAGGGCCTCATCGAAGGCGCTGGCGGTACGATCGGCAAGGTGGAAAACTGGGGTTTGCGTACCCTCGCATACCGCATCAAAAAGAACCGCAAGGCTCACTACACACTGATGAACATCAACGCACCGCACAACGCTGTTGCCGAGATGGAGCGTCAGATGGGCCTGAGCGAAGATGTTCTGCGCTTCATGACTTTCCGCGTCGATGAGCTGGACGAAGAGCCGTCCGCAATGATGCAGAAGCGTGACCGTGACGACCGCCGCGGCGGTGGTCGTGGCGACCGCGGCGACCGTGGCGACCGCCCAGGTGGTGGACGTCCTCCGCGCCGGGCTGAAGGGGAGTAAGAATAATGGTTGATATTGCACAGCTTCCGAGCCGTCGTCCGTTCTTCCGTCGCCGGAAGACCTGCCCGTTCTCCGGTGCTAACGCGCCGAAGATCGACTACAAGGACATTCGTCTGCTGCAACGCTACATTTCCGAGCGCGGCAAGATCGTTCCAAGCCGCATCACCGCGGTTTCAGCGAAGAAGCAGCGTGAACTGGCCCGTGCCATCAAACGCGCTCGCCTGCTCGGTCTGCTGCCGTTCGTGATCAGCTAAGCAACTCTTTAAAAAGTTGCTCATCTCCCGGGTCCGCCCGGGAGATCCGTATTGGGACCGCGGACATTCGGTCTCTAACCACCGAACCGGTGGGACAGTAGGAGAAAAACATGCAAGTTATCCTTCTTGAGCGTATCGCCAGACTTGGCCAGATGGGCGACACAGTTCGCGTACGCGACGGCTATGCCCGCAACTTCCTGCTGCCGCAGGGCAAGGCTCTGCGCGCCAACAAGGCCAATCTCGAGCGCTTTGAAAACGAACGCGCTCAGCTTGAAGCTCGCAACCTTGAGCGCAAGAGCGAAGCTGAAGCTGTCGCTTCCAAACTCGACGGCGAAGCTCTGGTCATGATCCGCTCCGCAGGTGAAACCGGACAGCTTTATGGTTCCGTTTCCACGCGTGACATCGCAGACGGCCTCACCGAAGCCGGCTTCACTGTCACCCGCAGCCAGGTCGAACTGCGCACCCCGATCAAGACAATCGGTCTGCATACTGTTCTGATCCAGCTTCATCCGGAAGTCGAAGTTTCCATCTCTGTCAACGTTGCCCGTTCTGAAGACGAGGCAGTCCGTCAGGCAGCCGGTGAAGACCTCACCACTCCGGAACAGGACGTCTTCGAATTTGAAGAAGACGAAGAAGCAGAAGGTGAAGGCACTGATGAAGAAGGTGCCGAAGTCTCTGAAGAAGCTCCAGCTGAAGAAGAAGAAGCCTAAGGGTTTCGATAAGGCTTCAACTGAACGAATCGGACGGCGCTGTTTGCAGCGCCGTTTTTTTGTTTTACCGGCAATGCTCTTGCCGATTGCTCGTGAATAGCCTCAACTGCCGCGTTCAAACTCGTCCGCAAGGTCTTGAATTGGCAGGCATTTCGTTAACCGGCTATTAATCTTCTCGAAAAATTATTTATTTTCAATAACTAAGAGCTAGTGCGTTGAGTCTTCAAACCGCTTTTGAGTCAAGCGAGATTCGATTCTTTCCCCGTTGATCTGCGATTGGCAGTGGGAAAAAAATTCTGCTGCTTTTGCTCCTTGAGACCTCCTTCGACTGAGAGTATTCCGAATGGACTTGGGTCATCGGGGGCAGAAATGAACGGCAAGTTGCAGAAAGTCGAAACGGAAGAAGACGTCCAGCGTCTCGCACCGCATAATGCAGAGGCCGAGCGTCAGCTTCTGGGCGCCATCATGGTGAACAACGAGACGTTCTACCGGGTGTCCGACTTTCTCGAACCGCACCACTTCTTCGTGCCGCCGCACCAGGATATCTACGAGAAGATCAGCCATCTCATCCGCGCGGGCAAGACCGCCTCCCCGATCACGCTGAAAACATTCTACCCGGCAGACGCGAAGATCGCAGACCTTTCCGCTACGCAATTTCTGCTGCGTCTGGCCGGTGACGCGGCTTCCATCATCAACGCGGAAGACTATGGCCGAACCATTTATGACCTCGCGATCCGCCGGAACCTGATCCGTATCGGCGAAGATATGGTCAACATCGCCTTTGACGCCCCCATCGACGTTCCGCCGATCCAGCAGATTGATGATGCAGAGCGACGATTGTTCGAGTTGGCAGAAACCGGCCGTAGCGAAGGTGGTTTTGTCGCCTTTGGCGATGCACTTACTGAAACCATCGAGATGGCGCACGCGGCCTATAATCGAGAAGGCGCGCTTTCCGGTATTTCGACAGGTTTGCGCGACCTCGACAAATTGATGGGCGGCCTACAGCACTCGGACCTTATCGTTCTGGCTGGTCGTCCGGCCATGGGCAAAACGTCGCTGGCAACCAACATCGCCTACAATATTGCCCAGGCCTACAAGTCGGAGGAGCAACCGGACGGTTCGATCAAGACAACCAACGGCGGTGTCGTCGGTTTCTTCTCACTTGAAATGTCGGCTGAACAGCTCGCCACGCGTATCATTTCCGAACAGGCGGAGATTTCGTCTTCCAAGATCCGACGCGGTGATATCTCCGAAGCCGAATTTGAAAAGCTCGCGGCCTGTGCCCAATCCATGCAGTCAACGCCGCTGCATGTGGATCAGACCGGTGGCATTTCCATTGCGTCTCTCGTTGCCAAGGCGCGCCGCCTGAAACGACAGCGCGGTCTTGATCTTCTGGTGGTCGACTACATCCAGCTGCTTTCCGGTTCCGCAAAGAACTCCGGCAACCGCGTGCAGGAAATCACCGAAATTACGACCGGACTGAAAGCGCTCGCCAAAGAACTCATGGTTCCGATCATTGCCTTGTCACAGCTTTCCCGTCAGGTTGAATCACGCGATGACAAACGCCCGATGATGTCAGACTTGCGTGAATCCGGTTCGATCGAACAGGACGCCGACGTGATCATGTTCGTGTTCCGAGAGGAATATTATCTTTCCAAGACAGAGCCGGAGCCGGACACGGTCGAATACGAAAACTGGCAACGGGACATGGAGCGTCTGAAAGGCAAGGCGGAAGTGATCATCGCCAAGCAGCGCCACGGTCCGACCGGCACCGCCAACCTGCACTTCGAAGGCCAGTACACCCGCTTCTCCGACCTTGCAGAAGACGACCATCTGCCGGAGAGGTATGAATAGAAAGGCCGCCGCCACCATCTGACAGCGGCCGACAATCGAACGTCAGGGATAGCCGCGCGCGCAATGGCCGCGGCTTTTCCTATATTCAACATTGGCGAAGCCACTGCCCCATGCGTTAAGCTCCGCGCCGAATCCGTTCGCCTGCATTTCAATCTGGAGCTACACCTAGACCGTGTCGTCGACTTCAAACCATCCCATTCCTTCCGGTTTATACGGTGGCCGCCTGACGATTGACCTTGATGCAATCTCAGACAACTGGGCTTATCTGCGAGGCAAGTTAAACGGCGCAACGGAATGTGCCGCCGCCCTGAAAGCAGATGCATATGGCACTGGGCAGGAAAAGGCCGGTCAGGCACTTTTTTCAGCGGGCTGTCGAACGTTTTTTGTGGCGGTACCAACGGAAGCTCTCGCTCTGCGCCAGACGCTTCCAGATGCCGTCATCTATGCGCTTGACGGTTTGTTTCCCGGAACGGCCGAGCACTTTGTCGAACACCGTATTCGCCCGGTTCTTGGATCTTTCGAGGAAGTGGTGGAATGGGCAGAATTCTGCAAAGTTGCCGGCAAGTCCTTTGAAGCTGCGGTTCACGTGGATACGGGTATACACCGGCTGGGGCTGGCTCCGGCGGAGTTTTCCGCTGCAATGAACGATCCCGATCTCATTGGACCGTTCGAACCTTCCTTGATCATGAGCCACCTGGCCTGTGGGTCAACGCCTGAGCATCCGATGAACGACCGGCAGCTCAAACTGTTCCGTGAGATCACCGAGCCTTTCCCGCAATTTCCGAAATCCCTCGCGAACTCCGCCGGTGTTCTGATGGGATCGGACTATCATTTCGATCTCGTACGCCCGGGAATTTCCCTTTACGGCGGTCAGGCTATCGAAACGGCCACCAACCCGATGAAACCAGTCGCCAAGGTTGAAGCCCGTATCATGATCGTGCGCGATGTCCCAAAGGGCGACACGATCGGCTATGGCGCCCGGCACACGGCAAAACGCGCCTTGAAAAACGCGGTTGTTGCCGCGGGATATGCCGATGGACTGCTACGCCGTGCCAGCGCGTCCGACGAACAATCGGGCGGCTTCGGTATGATCGGAGGTTACAAGGCCCCCATCCTCGGCCGGATTTCCATGGATATGATCACGCTTGATGTCACTGACGTGCCGGAAAAACTGCTTCAGCGTGGAGCCTTTGTGGAAATGTTGGGACCAAATGTTGCAGCGACGGAACTTGCGGCTTATGCGGAAACGATCGATTACGAATATCTGACGAGTCTCGGGCAGCGCTTTGAGCGTGTTTACGGCCCCCTCACCTGATCGGAGCGAATCCCATGGCACGGCGGTCCACGTCCTTTGTCTGCCAGTCCTGCGGCTCAGTCACTGCCAAATGGGTCGGACGCTGTGAATCGTGCGGTGAGTGGAACACCATCGTCGAAGAACAGACCGGAGGCGGCATTGGCGGCGGTCCAAGCCGGGCGAGCCGCAGCAAAGGTCGTGTCGTTCCTCTGGTGGGTCTTTCCGGCGACACCAAGGAAGCCCCGCGGATCCAGACCAACGTTGCAGAGCTGGATCGTGTCACCGGGGGCGGATTTGTTCGCGGGTCCGCGCTTCTTGTAGGTGGAGACCCAGGCATCGGAAAATCCACCTTGCTCATTCAGGCTGCTGCACATCTGGCCCATCTCGGCCACAAGACAGTCTACATCTCTGGAGAGGAAGCCATCGGCCAGGTTCGTCTGCGGGCTGAACGGCTCGGTCTGGCGGACGCACCGGTCGCTCTTGCCGCCGAAACAGGCGTGGAAGATATTCTGGCCACTCTGGAAGCCGATCAGGCCCCGGCCATGCTGATCCTGGATTCCGTGCAAACGCTTTGGACAGATCAGGTGGATTCTCCACCGGGGACGGTCACCCAGGTGCGTGCGTCAGCTCAAGCTATGGTGCGATACGCCAAGAAAAACGGCACAACGCTCGTGCTCGTCGGACATGTAACCAAGGACGGTCAGATTGCCGGTCCGCGTGTGGTCGAACATATGGTCGACGCGGTTCTGTATTTTGAAGGCGACGGCGCACATCAGTATCGGATCCTCCGCTCGGTCAAAAACCGGTTCGGGGCAACCGACGAGATTGGTGTCTTCGAGATGACCGGCAAGGGACTGGTGGAAGTCTCCAATCCCTCGGCGCTCTTCCTGGGAGACAGGACAACTTCCGCCCCGGGAGCCGCGGTTTTTGCCGGCCTTGAAGGATCCCGCCCGCTGCTCATCGAGATACAGGCGCTTGTCGCCCAATCCTCTCTGGGCACGCCGCGCCGCGCCGTCATCGGATGGGACAGCGCGCGCCTGTCCATGATCCTGGCGGTGCTCGAGGCACGCTGCGGTGTCCGCTTCTCGCAGCATGACGTCTATCTGAATGTTGCCGGTGGGCTTAAAATCAACGAGCCGGGAGCAGACCTTGCGGTGTCAGCCGCATTGATCTCATCGCTCAGCGGGCTTGCCCTTCCAGCCAATTGCGTCTATTTCGGCGAGGTCAGTCTGTCAGGGGCCATCCGGCCAGTGGCACAGGCCCAGTCAAGGCTGAAGGAAGCGGAGAAACTCGGTTTCGATCAGGCATATTGTCCGGAAGGCAATCTCAAGGACAGTGCCGCATCGACTTTCAAGGCGACCGGCCTGCCGGAACTTGGGGACTTCGTCGCCAAACTCTCGGCACAGGCTGGTGCTTCAGGGGCCGCATGACGCATGATGCCCCGGGGTGTGAACTAAAGATTTCAGCGCTTTTTTGAGCGCCAGACAGAGGATTTTTCAAGAACATGCCGATTACGCTGCTGGACGGACTGCTCTTGGCCATCATGTTCATCTCGGCAATCCTTGCAATGATCCGAGGATTTGTCCGCGAAGTTCTTTCCATCGTTTCCTGGGTTGCCGCAGCTGCCGCTGCGTTCTTGCTTTACGAGCGCGTCCTGCCTTATGCGAAACAATACATTTCGCATGATCTGGTTGCCATGGGTGCTTCCGCCGCAGCCGTTTTTCTGGTCACGCTCGTCATCGTCAGCTACATTACAATGAGAATTTCCGATTTCGTGCTCGACAGCCGGATCGGAGCACTGGACCGGACCCTCGGGTTTGTATTCGGCGCGGTGCGTGGTTTGCTTCTTGTTGTCGTGGCAATGATGTTCTTCAACTGGTTTGTGCAGCCCGAACAGCAACCGCAATGGGTTTTGGATGCAAAGTCCCGGCCGATCCTGCTGTCAATTGGCGAAAGGCTTGTAGCCGTGCTGCCGGAAGATCCGGAAAAAGCCATTCTCGACAGGATCCGGGAAAACAATCTAACCGGCAGCAGTGCC
>NZ_JAILWL010000216.1 GCF_025698965.1 Roseibium sp. | reverse complement strand
TCCAGCAGTTTCCTGCAACGTACAACATGTTCACGGAATTCTTCTTCCGACAGATCCCGGCCTCCGAACTGAACCCGTTCACTTGCGGAAACAAGGGTGCGCAAGTCGTCAAGATGGTGCTGTGTGTTCGGGATGTGCCGAAGCGCATCGCGCGCTGTCCAGCTTCGTTGCATCAGTACGCCATGTGCGGCGACCGTCGTGGCAAGAGCTTTCTGAACCAGAAGGATCAGAGCCTGCTTGCGGTCCTTGAGACGGAGAATTTCGTCAAAGGTACCGAGTTTTTCCGCCCAGGCGGGAGCTTTGGGCTGCCTTTTCAAGCGTGTGCTCCCCGGGTTTTCAGCGTCCTGTTTCAGCGAAACCGCGATGCCGCCGCCAAAGCGCAGGAACAGAAAGACGATCAGTGCAAGAATGGCCGCTGCAATCAGTCCGGTTGTCCAACGGCCGCTGAGGTCCGTTCCTTCCCGCTGAACGGGAGAGCGCAACGGTTGTTGATTGGTATCCAGATTCGGAGGAGGGGCGGACGGGTCGAAATAGGTGACCTCTGCGTCTATGCCCCGCCAGCGGATCGCTTTGAGATAATCGTTTCCCGCATCTTCGATTTCGAAAGGTTCCTGCACTGCTTCCTGTGCGGCCAATTGCGCGACGGGTGTCAAAACACTGAAGAAAATGAACAGGATCAAAAGTCGAAACATAGTCGCTTTAATAACGGGAACGATCTGTCTTCGCAATAATCGGCTGTGGCGGTTCGGTGGTCGAATTTGAGGTTGTAGTCTCGGCAGTCGCCGGTGCCGGTTTTTTACAGGTTTCCCGTGACCGCGCCCTGCTTCTGCCCCTAAATCACGCAAGTTTGAGAGGCGGCATCGCCGAAAGCAGAGCCAGCGTTCCAAGAAGGGTTTTCATTTTGTATACCGTTGTATATAAAATTTGCGACGACCCGAAATACGAAATCGAGGCTTCTGCAAAGCGTGACAGGCATGGCTTCTTAACCGAAAGCCCCTATGTCTCTATGCTGGCGACAAGAGCCAAAGTTTTGTATAGCGGCGGCCAGTCGGTGCAACTCGGAGTGAACTTCGGTTCAGCTCTGAGGATAAGCATCGCAACAATGCCCGAAAAGGGCGCTTTGGTTCCCGATGTGGAACCACCAGAGATTTGTGACAGGCAGCCGGCGAGACGCGTTTCGACCCGATTGCCACGGACCTTTAAGGAGATCGCACGTCGTGACCCAGTCCCTTGATAGCTTCAAGTGTAAAAAGACGCTGACTGCCGGCGGCAAGACCTACACCTACTTTTCCATTCCGGAAGCGGAAAAGAACGGTCTGGAAGGTGTTTCCAGGCTACCGTTCTCGCTGAAAGTCGTTCTGGAAAACCTGCTGCGCTTCGAAGATGGTCGCTCGGTGACCAAGGAAGACATTCTCGCCTGTGCCGAATGGCTGAAGACGCGCAAGTCTTCACATGAAATTTCCTATCGTCCGGCCCGTGTTCTGATGCAGGACTTTACCGGCGTTCCTGCCGTGGTCGACCTGGCTGCGATGCGAGATGCCGCCGTGAAACTCGGCGGTGACCCCAAAAAAGTGAACCCGCTGGTTCCTGTTGATCTGGTCATCGACCATTCGGTGATGATTGACTATTTCGGGACCCGGGATGCGTTCAAGAAGAACGTCGAACTTGAATATGAGCGCAACAACGAGCGCTACGAGTTCCTGCGCTGGGGGCAGTCCGCATTCGACAATTTCCGCGCCGTTCCTCCTGGAACCGGTATCTGTCACCAGGTAAACCTCGAATATCTGGCACAGACGGTTTGGACCAGGGAAGAAAACGGTGAAACCGTTGCTTATCCGGACACGCTTGTGGGGACCGACTCCCACACGACAATGGTCAATGGACTTGCGGTTCTGGGCTGGGGTGTTGGCGGCATCGAGGCGGAAGCAGCCATGCTCGGCCAACCGATCTCCATGCTGATCCCGGAGGTTGTCGGCTTCAAGCTGACCGGCAAGCTGAATGACGGCATCACCGCGACCGATCTGGTTCTTCGTGTTGTGGAAATGCTGCGTCAGAAGGGCGTTGTCGGCAAGTTTGTCGAATTCTTCGGTCCTGGCCTCGACAATCTCAGCCTCGAAGATGAGGCGACCATCGCCAACATGGCGCCGGAATACGGCGCGACCTGCGGCTTCTTCCCGGTCGACAACGACACGCTGAAATATCTGGAAGCCACCGGCCGCGACAAGGACCGCGTCGCGCTGGTCGAGGAATATTCCAGGGCGCAGGGCATGTTCCGCTCCGGTGGCGAAGAGCCGGAATTCACCGACACTCTGGAACTTGATATCTCCACCGTCGTTCCGGCAATTTCAGGCCCGAAGCGTCCGCAGGACCGCATCAATCTGGCCGACGCCGCCACCGGCTTCGCCAAGACAATGGCGGAAGAATTCAAGAAGGGCGAAGAGCTCAACAAACGTGTTGCCGTTGAAGGCAAGGACCACGATCTGGGCAATGGCGACGTTGTCATCGCTGCGATCACATCTTGCACGAACACGTCCAATCCTTCGGTTCTGATCGGTGCCGGGCTTGTCGCCCGCAATGCCCTGAAGAAAGGCCTGAAGGTCAAGCCGTGGGTGAAAACTTCCCTGGCACCCGGTTCCCAGGTCGTGACCGACTACCTGGACAAGGCAGGGGTTCAGGAAGATCTCGACGCGCTCGGTTTCACGCTGGCCGGTTACGGTTGCACCACCTGTATCGGCAATTCCGGGCCACTCGATCCTGCCTATTCCGCGGCGATCAATGACAATGACCTGATTGCCTGCTCGGTGCTTTCCGGAAACCGGAACTTCGAAGGCCGGGTCAATCCCGACGTTCGCGCCAACTATCTGGCGTCGCCTCCGCTGGTCGTGGCCTATGCCATTGCCGGCAATTTGAATGTCAACATTACCGAGGATCCTCTTGGTGAAGATCAGGACGGCAACCCGGTTTATCTGAAGGACATCTGGCCGACCACGGAAGAGATCACCGGCCTCATCCGTTCTTCGATCACCGAGGAAATGTTCCGCGAGCGCTATGGCGATGTTTTCAAGGGCGACGAGCACTGGAGGAACATCAAGGTGGAAGGCGGCATGACCTATGGCTGGCCGGTTTCCTCCACTTACGTTCAAAATCCGCCTTACTTCGAAGGCATGACCATGGAGCCGAAACCGCTTCAGGACATCAACGATGCCGCGGTCATGGGCCTGTTCCTCGATTCCATCACCACCGACCACATTTCACCGGCCGGTGCCATCAAGGTCGATAGCCCGGCAGGTCAGTATCTTTCCGAGCATCAGGTCGCCCAGAAGGACTTCAACTCCTATGGTTCCCGCCGTGGCAACCACGAAGTCATGATGCGCGGCACCTTCGCCAACATCCGCATCAAGAACCAGATGGTTCCGGGTGTCGAAGGCGGCGTCACCATGAAGGACGGCAAGAAAGAATGGATCTACGACGCCTGCATGGAATACAAGGCCGCCGGCACGCCGCTGGTGATCTTCGCGGGCAAGGAATACGGCACCGGTTCATCCCGTGACTGGGCCGCCAAGGGCACCAATCTGCTCGGCGTCCGCGCCGTTATTGCTCAGTCCTTCGAGCGTATCCACCGGTCCAATCTTGTCGGAATGGGTGTCATCCCGCTCACCTTCAAGGAAGGTGAAAGCTGGCAGTCCCATGGCATTACCGGCAAGGAACGCGTGACCATCAAGGGCATCGCCGACATCACGCCGCGCCAGATGATGAATATGGAAGTCACCTATGAGGACGGCACCACAAAGACCATCGAGTGCCTTTGCCGCGTCGATACCGAGGACGAGCTGGAATACATCAAAGCCGGCGGCATCCTGCACTACGTGCTGCGGAACCTGGTGACGAGCTGAGGTTTCCAGAAGACCTGCAAAGACAATTGGAGCGGGCCCTTCGGGGCCCGTTTTGTATACTGTTCCCCTGCGTGTCATTTCCACAAGAGGGGGAGCCAAGGAGTTCGTTCCCAGGACGCCCCTGATCCGGCCGGGATGACAAAATCCCGGGAAGCACTACCTAAAGATGAGTTCTTTTCTTGAGTTCCAGCTAAGGAGACGGTCAGGCATGTCAGATAAGCAGTCTTCCAAACTCTCCCACATCGCCCCGGTTTTTCCGGTCTCCGACATCGCAGCGTCGATTGCCTATTACCGGGACAGGCTTTTGTTCGACGTTCTGTTCGAATGGGCGGACAACGACGGAGAACCGATCCGCTACGCGGTACTTGGCCGGGAGGATGTCAGCCTGCACCTGACGCAGAGCGATCAGCCGCGCAAGACGACGGCTTATTGTTTCGTCGACGGTGTGGACGGCTACTATGAGCTGGCGAAGGCAGCCGGAGGCAATATAACCGAGGACATAGCCGACCAGCCCTGGCAGATGCGCGAGTTCGAGACGGTCGATCCGGATGGCAATGTGCTGCTGTTCGGTGAGCATCTGGATCGGACGGAATCCTGAGCTGCTTGCTGCACAAATTCTTGATTCTCGGCAGATTTTCAATTTTCCAAAACTACCCGATTGAAAGATCCGGGTGTGTTGATTGCCGTCTTTGTCGAAACTTCTTTTCTTTTGTTGTTCAAGTTGCAACAATCAATGCGCGAGAACGAGCCCATTTCAACCGTATTGATCCTGTGGAATGATTGGATTTCAGGGGGCGACACATGCCGTTGAATTGTGTTGGTCTCAGCCACGAGAAAAACAGGGCCACCGAAAACGAGGCGCGCTGACACTCTCTGCTCGTTTTTGAAAACGTCAGATTTGGAAGATGTCAGACTACATGCAACTGCGGTGCGAGATTGAATATTCAAAACTTATTTGAGGGAGAGTTTGAATAGTTAGAATCGGCAAGGGAAGTTGTCAGGATATTGAGTCGGTTGGGGCAGTGTGATCTAGAATTTATGAGAATCAACTAGCAGGGTATCGGGGGGTACTATGGAAAGGAACTCATTTAGAACGATAAATCTGGATATTAAGTGTTTGAGTATCAGATTTGTACTTGCTTTTGTTGGTATTATATTTGCGTTTTCTATCGCCGCCTCTGCGGCATTTGCGCAGCAAGTTTTTCAGGTGAAACCGCAGGGAGCGGTGGAAATTTTGCGAACCAACAAAGCGATAACCAAACGTGAGGCAAAATACGGAAGTGTCAAGATCGTCAAAGGGGTGGGTGACAGCGATAGTACTGTCCTGATGTATTTTGCGCCGGAGCAAGGCAGTCAGTTTACCGACACTGTCAACTACCAGCTGGCGGGACAGGATAAGACAACCGATGTCACCGTTTCTGTGCAGCAGGAGTACGGGCCCTGGGGTACTCAGGAAATCTATACGGAATCCTTCAAGGCCATTTTCATTCTGTTCATCTTAGCCGTGCTGGTTGAAAGCGGATTGGAGCTGTTGTTCAGGTGGCGACCTTATTTGCGGAAATTTAATACAAAATCCGTTAATCCGCTGATTTCTTTCGCATTTTCACTATTGTTCGTAAGCGTTTTCCAGCTGGATATCGTTTCAGATCTATTCAATATCTACACCCAACCTTCGAAATTGGAGCCTCCACAGTTCGCAGGATATATTTTAACTGCTTTAATTGTTGCTGGCGGTAGTAAAGGCGTCAACAAGCTTCTTAAAACCTTTGGTTTCAGGGCATTCGACCTTCCTGAGGAAGTAACTGGACCAAAAGAGGACGGCATAGCTTGGATTTCAGTCGAAATCACACGCAAGAACGCAGTCGGTCCGGTTAACGTTCTCTACGGACCCGAGGACAATATGGCTGTTATCGGGACAATTACCGGCGGCGGAAAGAAAAATTGGTTCGAGAGTATGTTGTTCCGAAATGACGCTAGGTTTCCCAAGAGCGGTGGTTACTCGGTCACTGTTGATGAAACTTGCAAGTTGCAGCTTCGAGGCGTCAAGGAAGACGGTACCCCGATAGAAAGCCCGCCGGAATGGGGGGCGTACAAAATCGGCAAGCGGGCGGTAATCGATTTACACTTGTCGATTTAGATTGACGCATCACGGCCGCTGAAATTGCTCAGTCGATCGTAGTCCAAGCATTTCGTAATCGATTTTGATGGATGCGTGGGGTTGAGTCGCCACGCTCAGTAATATGCAGTTGTTCTCAACACCTCTTGAGTGAACCGGAGGCAATTTTTCACTGAGAGTTGTCTCCTGTCAGCCCGGGGTTCTGGTGCTTTGGATACTGTGTCGACCAACAGTGTTTATTACGCGCCGTTCTATCGCTATTCCTCACCGCGCAGCGAGCGTTCCTCGTCGATCACTTCCTGCGGGAACTGGCTCATGAAGCAACAGCAGACACCTTGATCGATCATGGTGCGCGGGCCGTTGGGGTGGCCGATATGGCGATAGACTCCATGGCTGTGCCCGTGGTGATGGTCGTGCCCATGCCCATGCCTATGCCCATGCCCGTGATGATGATGATGCCCGTGATCATGTGAGTGGTCATGCCCATGGTCATGGCTGTGACCGTGGTCGTGTTTATGCCCATCGGCGTTTTCATCATCTTGCGGGTCGCGGAATTCGGCGTGGTGGTGGTGGATTTCAACTTCTCCCTTCGCCAGCCGGTCCTTGAAGGATGCCATCAGGTCCTGCGTTTCGACGATAGTGCCTGACCTGGCCTCCTCGACCCGTTCGACGAAAGTATCGATGACGTGGCCCTGATCTGAAAGGTAATGAGCCTTGTAGAACGTCACGTCAGGCACAGTGGCGGCAACGTGGTCGACATAGTTGTAGATCCGGTCGATCAGTTTTCCGGAAAACAGGAAATAGGGTGCAACGACGATCTTTCTGTAGCCGAGCTTGAGAGCCATCTCCAGACCGCGCCCGACCGACGGAAAGGTGACACCGGAATAGACGGTTTCCGACCAGCCGAAACCGAGATTTTCGGTGACAATCCGAGTCAAGCGGGCTGCCTCCGCGTTGGCCAGCGTGTCCGACGTACCGCGACCGACGACCACCAGCATCGTGTCGTAGAGATCACCGTCATGCACGTGGTCGACGCCAAGCGCCTCCAGAATGCGCGCCTCGAAGGCGGCGATCATCTGCGGATGCAGGCCGAGTTCACGGCCATACTGTATGCTCAGGCCAGGGTTCTTTTCCTGATAGGTCGACAATACGGAAGGAATGTCGTTCTTGGCGTGAGTTGCGGCAAACAGCATGCCGGGAACGGCGATGATGTTGGTGACGCCGGCATCGCGCAAGGCGTTGAGGCCCATGTGAATGTTGGGTGCCGAATACTCAAGGAACCCGTGTTCGACCGGCATGTCCGGATAACGTTCACGGATACCTTTCGCCAAAAGGGCGAATTCTTCTTCTGCGGATTTGGCACGGCTGCCGTGGCCGCAAATCATGATGCCCGTCTTGGACATGAAATCCCTTTCCCGATGTGCACCCGCTTCTGACTTGAGGCACGTTGGTTCGACCTGCCGCAAGTCTTCCTGCCAGCATGGCGTGTTGGAGCAAGCTGGTCCGGTCTGGTCAGTCGCAAATGCGATTTCAGTCAGCCGGACGCAATCTCCTTATCCTGCTCTGTGACCTTCATGGAAGGGTAAATCGTCTTTCCATGCGCCAATGCGCCAGAATGTCCGAGCCGGTCTCAGCCTCTGCCTCGATAGGGCGCAACGCCCTGTTCGGGAATCCAGACGCCTTCAGGTGCCGGTCCGGTTTGATAGAAGACGTCAATCGGGATGCCGCCGCGCGGATACCAGTAGCCGCCGATGCGCAGCCATTCGGGATCGAGCAGGTCGACCAGCCGCTTGCCGATGGAGACCGTGCAGTCCTCATGGAAGGCGCCGTGGTTGCGGAAGGAGCCAAGGAACAGTTTCAGCGACTTGCTTTCCACCAGAAAATCGCGTGGCACATAGTCGATGACCAGATGCGCGAAATCCGGGGCTCCTGTGATCGGGCAGAGCGACGTGAACTCAGGCGCAACAAACCGAACCATGTATTTGGTGCCTGCCTGCGGGTTCGGAACCTTTTCCAGAACCGCTTTGTCCGGATCGTCTGGCAGCTCCGTGGAAGTGCCGAGTTGTGTCAGGTTCTCATAGATGCTCTTGTCAGACATGGTCTCAGACTCCTCTGAGGTTGCCCCAGATCAGGGTATGCAATTGGGGGAGGACAGTGGCCGTATAAAGTCGGTCAGTGGTGACCTTGTCCACCAGCCAGCGCATGCGGTCCATGATGCCGGCCATATCGATACCGCCGTCTTCCTCACCGGGTTGCGGTGGTGTGTGATTGCCCGGCTGCAGGTAGAGTTGAAGTTCAGGATAGCGGGCCGCTACTTCCCTTGCATAGGCATAGTCGGCATCATCGAAAATGACGACTTTCATGACGGTTTTCGTGTCCGGACCGGCAGCTGCAACACATTCGGCCAACTTCTGCCAATCGGTTTCCATACCGCTGGACGGTGGTTTCGGGCTGAGGGTCAGAATGTCCAGCGTTTCAAACCAGTCCTTGGCAAGGCTTCCCTGCGTTTCCAGAGCAAAGCGATATCCCTTCCGCCTGCCAAGGTCGATCAGGTCACCAAGGGGTTGAATGGCCGGGTTGCCGCCAGAGAGCGAAACGGTCAAAGCCTTGCCTCCGGACAGGAGATCCACTTGCATCATGATCGCTTGCGGCGTCATCGGGTGCCATTCGTCCCTGTAGGCACTGTCGACGGCGTGAAGCGTGTCGCACCATGTGCAGCGATAATCGCAGCCACCAGTGCGCACGAACACGGTCGGCTGGCCGATGAGTGCGCCTTCTCCCTGTATGGTCGGGCCGAATATCTCGTTGACGCGAATGGGTGCTGGTGTCATCGCCGTGCCTCCACGGGAACGTAGAGCAGCGGCCGGTATTCTGCGCAGGTTTTCGGTGTCTCTTTCACCTTGACTGCCATTGTTTCCGGCCATTCGGTCTTGCACCAGTCGTAAAGATGTCTGGCTAGACGTTCGGCGGTGACGCAATCGTCGCCAAGGACATCGTTCAGATGCCGGTGGTCCAGCGTGTCATCAATATAGGCCTTGAGCGTCTTGAGCTCGTTGTAGTCGCGGACAAAGCCGATGGCATTCAGGTCGTTCGACGCCAATTCGACCTCGACCACGTAATTGTGCCCATGGAAGCGGGCGCAAGGGTGGTCTTCACCCAGCCCAACCAACTGGTGGGAGGCTGAGAAGTGGAACTCCTTGGTGATCCTATACATTGCAGGCCGCTTTCCAGAAGTCCGGATCGGCATATTCGGTCGGGTCAACTCCACCGGCTACATGAAAGGCTTCACGTCGCTCAACACAGGTGCCACAGCGCCCGCAATGGATCTCGCCACCCTTGTAGCAGGACCAGGTCTTGCGATAGTCGATTCCGAGCTTAAGCCCTTCGACCGCGATATCGGCCTTGCTGATCGTGACGTAAGGCGTGAACAGTCTGATGTCGGCAACCCCTTCCAGTGCGTGCCGCTGCATCACTTCGAAACTTGATGTGAATGCCGGCCGGCAGTCGGGATAGATGAAATGGTCGCCGCCATGGACAGCCGTTGCAACGGTGTCCGCACCGCGCGAGGCGGCAATACCATAGGCGATGGTGAGCATGATTGCGTTGCGGTTAGGCACAACGGTGATCTTCATGGTGTCTTCGGCATAATGCCCGTCCGGGACATCCACGTCATCGGTCAACGCCGAGCCTGTAAGCTGGCGGCCGATGTTCGAGATGTCCATCAGGATATGCTCGGTCTTCAGCTCGTCGGCACAGGTCTTGGCAAAATCCAATTCCTTTTTGTGCCGCTGGCCATAATCAAAGGAGATCAGACCGGTGAGCTCGTGGTCCTGCGCAATCTTGTGCGCAAGGGTGACGGAATCCATTCCGCCAGAACAGATGACAAGTGCTTTCAACGATGTGGTCCCTTGTTTTCGCTAGCACCGGGTAGGCTGCGACCGGTGACCCCCTTGCGGGAGCGGAGGGGCTTATAGCAGGATCCGGAGAAAAGGGAAGGCCAATCGGGGAAATTCGGATTGACATTTCAATGCAAGTGTATAGGAATTATTTCAATACATTCGTATGGAAATGCAGAAAGCTATGGCTCGACCCAAAAACTACTCTGTCAGCGACGTCGTTGAGCGCGTTGTGTTTGCGTTCTGGCAACATGGCTACCAATCGCTGGGCGTTCGTGAACTCGAGGAGCTGACGGGCCTCAATCAATATGCCATCCGGACTGAATTCGGCGGCAAGGAAGGTCTCTATCTGACGGCTCTGGAGATGTATTGCGAAAGAGCGATTTCTTCGGCCATGGCGCCGATGAAAGACGGAAAAATTCCGGAAATAATCGCATTTTTGCAGGCGCTTGTGACGAAAGGGTCAATGACGTCCAGCCAGTTCGGCTGCCTTGTGGTCAACACAGGTATTGAAAATGCGCGTGTCAACAGCCCCAGGCTGGAGGTCGCTGTTGCCAGGTACTGGGATACGCTGGAAGCCCATTTCGTCGCGAGCCTTCGCAACGCCCAGATCGACGGGCAGATCGACCCGGCCGTCGACATTGAAGCGATGGCGAACGGCCTGGTTTCCGGTGTCATGGGAGTTCACACGAAAAACCGAGTG
>NZ_JAILWL010000215.1 GCF_025698965.1 Roseibium sp. | reverse complement strand
CTCCGACGATCCGCTCAATCCCGTCGCAGGCGCTCTCGACACCGACGTCGATCTGCCCGTCACCGTCGCCGGGGACGGCACCGTCACACCCTCCGCACTGACCTTCGAACAAACCCTGGTGCCGCTTCCCGGCTTTACCGGAACCCTGACAAACTCCGCCGCCGTCACGGCCCCCGCCGGCGCCACAGATGCCGATACGGCCGACAACTCCGCCGCTGATGTGGATACTACCGCTCCAAAACAGGCAGGTATTACTATCATCAAGTCAGCAGGATTGCGTGAAGTTGGCCGAGGAGCTCAAGTTCCCTATACCATTCAGGCCACCAACAACAATCCGACGTTTTCTACTACGGTGACCATCTTCGACAAAATTCCCTCCGGCTTCCGGTATGTTCCGGGAACTGGATCTGTTAATGGTGTTTCTATCGACCCAACAATTGAGGGCAGAGTCATTTCCTTCGCGGATATGACATTGGAGCCCGAGCAGACGATAAAAATCCAATTACGATTGCTCGTTCTGAGCACTGTGTCACCGGGCCTGCACAGGAACTTTGCCAATGCGCTTGATCAGGACGGAAACGCGGTCGGCTCTGACGCTGTAGCCGAAGTCATCGTCGTTGGTGAACACGTCTTCGACTGCGGGGATGTGATTGGTAAGGTTTTCGATGATGCAAATCGCAATGGTTATCAGGACAAGAGCGAACGGGGCCTGCCTGGCGTTCGGATCGCAACAGTTAAGGGTCTGCTGGTGACAACCGACAAGCATGGCCGCTACAACGTTTCGTGTGCCGATCTTCCCGATCATAGAGTTGGTACGAATTTCATCATGAAGCTCGATACGCGAACGCTGCCGGCAGGCTACCGTCTCACGACTGAGAACCCGCGTGTTGTGCGCTTGACGGCCGGCAAGACAACGAAGCTCGATTTTGGTGCTGCCATCGGCCGGGTAGTACGCCTCGATTTGAAGGATGAGGCCTTCGAACCGGGTCGCGTGGAGCTGAGACAGCGGTGGCGCAGCAGCCTGAACCAACTGATCGATGTACTTCGCGAAGAACAGTCGATCCTTCGCCTCAGCTATGTTGATGCCGGTACCAATTACGATCTTGCCGTCATGCGACTGCGTAGGCTTGAAAAGGAGATCACCAGACTGTGGAAGGTTGTCAACAGACGATACAGGCTTGAGATAGAAACACGAGTAGAAACAGGTCGATGAGTACGGTTTCCAATATAACTGCGGCAAGAAGTGGCACCTATACTGGGCGCATTCACTCCGAACAGCACTCCAACAGGTCGTCTCGGCGCTGACGAAACCATTGACAAAGAGGAATAGCTATGAGGTTACAGGGTGATGTCAGGTTAAATCCGGTTGGGTAATTTTGGACAGATGCATGTTGGTCAGACGGCCACTCCTGCAACCGCATTTCCAATGCGCGATGGCGCCGAGCCTATGCAGATGGACGGTGAGGGCTGAGGTTTTCGCGCGAGAGGGAACGAAGAGATTTCGGACCGCCGAAAAGACGGACAGGAAACGTTGCAACCCGCCCGGCGATCGAAATCCCTGCATGACACGTTCTCGTTCTCGCAAAGGCAGATGCGAGTTCTCAGCGCGATTGTTGAGGCCTTTATGTGATCGATGCTCGACTGCCGGCATGACTTGGCGACGAGCCGCTCCATAGGAACGAAGCTTGTCGGTGACAATCCGCTTCGGCAGGCATCCCTGCTGTTTCATCAGCCGGGTCAGGAGCCGCCTGGCAGCCTTAGTATTGCGCCGGCTCTGGACGATCTCGTCAAGAACATAGCCGACCTGATCGACCGCGCGCCGCAACCAATGTTTCCTCCCACCGGTCGTTACGACCACTTCGTCCAGATGCCAAACATCGTTCGGGTTCGGTAATTTCCGACGCAAGCGACCGGCATAGTCCGGACCGAACGTCTTGGCTCAACAACGGATAGTTTCATAGGAAACGACGATGCCGCGTTCCAGCAGCATCTCTTCGACAAGACGCAGACTTAGCGGAAAGCGGAAGTAGAGCTAAACCGCGTGGGCGATAATGGCTGGTGGAAAGCGGTGTCGTTTATAGCTGATGGGCGATCGGGTCATTCTTCCCGAATATCGGATCGATACTGATCATAAGTTAACCTGACAGCATCCATCATCGAGCGTGATTTTCGTGGTTATTGTGAGGAATGAATTTTCGACAACAAACTTGCTCGCCTTTTTTACATAATGAAGATTTTAGTGGGGACGAGTCCGTTGTTGGGGCTGGTTCGTGGAAAAACACATCTCTGATTTTATTGTCTCAAAGTGGCGGATCTGTCCTCCTTGGATGTTTGTTTAAGGCTTGCAAAACTCATTTAAGTGAAAATAAGTGTGCGGAAAGTAAATAATTTTGAGAATATTGTATTTCTGTATCATTTATACTGTGATCTTTGTCTCGATTTGTTAATTATTCATGATCATTAAACAAATTTATTGTGAGTTAGTGGAAGTGGATTGCGTAAATTGGTAATTAATTTAGATGGCGATTCTAGTCGTAAGAAATAATATCATTATGTTTTTTATCTCAATGGCGCTGATTTTGGTGCTGGCGCTTGGGATGTATGCAAGTAATCGCCTTCTTGCCCGATGGTTTTTGGTTCGCGCGATCGAAATCAGTTTTTTGCCCCACGAACAGAAGGTAAGGAATTTTTTACCTGCCTTTGAAGATGAACGACAGACTACCAAATCATCATCCAAACTTTTTCAACTTCGTTTGTTGTCCTTTCAGGAAGGGCGATCAAACCTAACGTCGAACGAAATAAATGAACTCAGGAGCTTGCATCTATATCCAAATGGGCAGCCGGTTATTTTGGATGCGGTAGTCAGTATACCTGCAGTTGGAAAAACGACGGGCGAGATTACCAAAAGTAATTTAGGGGTGGAGTGGCTCCGTGACGAATTACTTTTGTCGCGAACCCCACTGCTAGACGCCCTTCGGGGCGAGGCATCAACCGGAAATATTGGAATTTACCCCGATATGACCTGGTGGGGTGAGTTTGGTGAAAACGCAATAGTTTCGTTTCGGCCGGCCGAGAACCGGCGTGAGCAGCCAACAATGCTGCTATTGGTAAACCAGTCTCAAATCTTGTCGAGGCTGTCGCCCCTTAATTGGTGGATTAGCGCAACGGTTTGTGGACTGAGCCTGATGTCTGTCTTCTGTGCTGTCCTTCTCCTCTGGATGCGGTTTCGAGAGCAAATCCGCACCAATAAGGATGTCCAGTATCTCGCGCACCATGACGTGCTAACGGGCCTACCCAACAGAGCGGTGTTTAACGCCCGATTGACGGAGGCGTTGCGTTTAGCGCACGCCAAGGCCTCCAATATTGGCGTCTTGTTGATTGATGTAGATAAATTTAAGGAAATTAACGACACCCATGGGCACGGAACGGGGGATGTCTTTCTACAGATCATTGGCGAGCGATTAAGGGCAGTGTTTAGCGCTCACTTGGTTGCCAGGCTGTCGGGGGATGAATTTGCAGTGCTGCTAACCACAGTTTCAGATTCTGCACGGATGACCCGACTAGCCTCTGAATTGATCGCAGCCACAGGCGCGCCGTGTGTAATTAACGGGAAGGACATCAAGATTTCACTGTCAATCGGGCTGGCAAGAGCATCTGATGGCGCTTGGCGTTCTTCCAGAATACTGCATTGCGCTGATCTAGCGCTTTACAAGGCCAAACATAGTGGCCGTTCCACATTTGCCTGGTACACGGCTAGTCTCGACGCAGACGCACAAAAAAGGAAGGACGTCGAAAAAGGGCTAAACAATGCTCTTAAATACGGCCAGTTCGAGCTTGTATACCAACCACAATACGGGCTGAAAGACGGTATGTTACGAGGTTACGAGGCATTGATACGCTGGAACCATCCAGAAAAAGGAAGGATCACGCCAGATATCTTCATCCCGGTTGCCGAAGATACGGGGCAAATTCAAGAGATTGGCACCTGGGTTCTGAACCAAGCCTGCAAAGAAGCGGCAATGTGGGAAAACGAGGGCCGCAAAATTGCCGTCAATGTTTCCCCAGCTCAATTCATCGCCGGTGAAACACAGAGCCGGGTAGCGCAGGCACTCCATAATTCTCATTTGGATCCAAAGCGTTTGGAGATCGAAGTCACCGAAAGCCTTCTGATTTCGAATCCAGACGCGGTGATCGAAACGCTTCGAGATATTCACAGTATGGGCGTTTCTATTGCAATGGATGACTTTGGAACGGGCTATTCCTCGCTGAGCTATTTGAGTTTGTTTCCGTTTGACAAAATCAAGATTGATAAAACCTTCATCCAAAACCTCGGAAAAGACACAAGCACTGACGCTATTGTGACCTCAATCATTGGCTTGGGGCGCTCTCTCGATGTGGAAATCACAGCAGAGGGGGTGGAAACCAAGGAACAGGCAATTCTGTTGAGCGCCGCCGGATGTGATCTAGTCCAAGGTTACATGTTTGGGAAACCAGGAAGTGTTGCACAGCACGAAGCAGCCTTTCCGGTATTTCCCCTCAGCTCTTCTGATGATTATTGGTTTTCACAAAAACAGTCTTCACGACGAGCATGAAGTGTCCACAACAGAGTTTTACCAATTACGCGACCCGGGTGAATTCAACACAGACGAACGAATTGAATTGAGCCAATGGTTGGGTCGGAAACTTGCTTAGAGGTACCTTGCTTACTCTCGGAACTTTCTACCCGACTTAAAGGGGTAAAAAAGAGCTCAAAACGGCTCAATTGATTGCGCTTAGAGATCGATACACATTTGTAGGGGGACAAACAATGGCTAAGAAAAAAGCTGACGATGTGGATGTCTATGTAGGAAAGCGTATACGGGCCCGTCGCATCAATTTAGGCGAAACTCAGGAAGGTCTTGGTAGGAAACTTGGTGTCTCTTTTCAGCAGATCCAAAAGTATGAAAGAGGGGCCAACAGAGTAAGTGCAAGCAGACTGCTCACTTTCGCAAAGGTCTTGAGTGTTCCTGTGACATTTTTTTATGAGGGAGCTCCCGGTACTGAGAAACTCTTGGTTCCTGTAGCTGGCTCAGAAGCAATTTCAGACTTGATTATGAGTAATGATGAATCCCTTCAATTGAATCTCGCATTTAGTCGAATAAACGACAGTTGTCTTCGAGAAAATTTTATTCTTTTAGCCTGTGCAATTGCAAGTTCGACGGGTGTCTCACGGGCAGAGAAAATCTGTAACTGTGAGGAGGGGGAAGGGAATATCGGAGATGAATTACCACCACTAAAGCTTATCCGACGCGGCGATGTCAGCTCCGCGTAATGTTAAGTCCAAGTGACACCGACAACAAGTTGACTAAAGACAAATACTATAACTGCCAACTGGTGAAATATTCACGGAGAAGCGCGTGTTGGGTAAAATTCTCGGTTCAGACGAAGAACTTGCGCTCTTAAAGGCACAAGTCAAGGATCTGTCTGAAAAGGTCAAAGTAGTCGATGATCATATAGTCATTGACATTGAATGTGGATACGAAGTTCGCCGCGAACTATGTGACACGCATGAGAAAATTTTGGCTTGGGTACTCTATTTTTGCGATAGGCCATGGATTACAAGCGATGTTTTACGGCGCTTCATATCAATTGCAATTCGCGAAAACGGCCTCAAGTATCCGGAGCAATAACTCTGCGGGGAAAAATATAGGTTCCACGCCTTTGCGCTCGGTCACACTGTTTCCCCTACACCACGCGTCTTACGTTCACACGGAAGAAACGTGCCTGTAGTCGTTGTCAGTTTGCGTCACGTGTCTCTGAATATTCAATTCATCTGAAATTACCTCCTCCCATGTGAAGTTTTTTGTGCGTCAAATCTTCGTTGTACGCTCTTGTGATGAAAGACAGAGTGTACTCGATAGAACTGTCCAAATAAATCGGAGACGCTGAACTATGGACCTAAATAAGTTCGTTGCTGCAGAATAACTTAGGCGATTTGGTCTCCGCCAAGGCGGGGGATTATTCGTGAGTTGCGTGAGGAAAAAGGGCGGGGCCCCTTTTTTCCGGGAAGCCGGGAATTCTCGTACGAAGTCTGAGGAGCTCATTCGTCTTTTTATTGCAGCACAATGGAACTGAGTGCGCATCACTTGTGCTGGTGTAAAAGCATGAAACTTCCAAGCTACTGATGCCAAGGACTGTTGAGCCTCACATTTTAATCTCTTGTGATCGAGATGCGATCCGAGGGTAACTGACAGACAGAGGCCGAAAATGCTCAAACTTTTGAATGTGTTCGTCGGCAGAAACAATTTCCTGCATCTTCTCCGACGGTTTTCTCGAGAAGAACGCGCAGCAACATTGATAGAGTACGGGCTTATCGTGGGGTTTATTAGCGTTGCTCTTCTCTTTGCCTTGACTATGCTCGGTACCAGTCTTCGCGACGATGTATTCTCCAAGATTGCAACAGCCTGGGAAGAACCAGATGCAGAAGGTTATGGAGAGTGAATGCCATTCTCGAACTCTAAGACATGAATGAATTCTCCCTTTGATGCATTTCTCTGGGCTTGTCGCAAGTTTCGCCGTCGGACAGGTTTTTCCCGTTTTGGAAGCGTTTTTAGGCTTCGTTAACTTTTTCAATTCCGAAAAGCTCTGCAATCAGCTCGTTCTGTTCGCAGACGTTCCACTGGCCGGCAAAGTCGAAACCCTTCCTGAGCCAAAGCATTGCTTCAAAGCCTGCGATTGATTTTCTGGCCGAATTGAACGATCGGAACCCGCCGACCTTCGGCATGTTCTTCTTCAGCCTGTAATGGTCGCTCTCAATGCCCTGTTGCAAATGCTTGGTCACGTAGTGCACTGGGTCCGGAGCAAGCAGGCCATCGTCAACCGACGCCCCGATGGCCGGTGGAAATGTGCCAGCACCATCGGTGCCGATCGTGCCTGGTGACAGCAGCGGGGCGTCCCGCAACATTTTTTGAAAGAACCGCTTGGCTGCGTTCAGATTGCGCTTTGCTGTGAGCAGGAAATCGACCGGATTTCCATGCTTGTCGATAGCTCGATACAGGTATCGCCATTGGCCCTTGATGCGCACATAGGTCTCATCGATGCGGACCGAGCCGCAATGTGGCTTGCGGAACCGGCGTAGCCGCTTTTCGATCAGCGGTGCATATACCAAAATCCATCTGTTGATGGTGCTGTGGTCTACCTCAAAGCCGCGTTCCAGGAACATTTCTTCCAAGTCCCGATAACTTAGCGGATAACGCAAGTACCAGGACACTGCATGGATGATCAGCCACGCTTCGAACTGTCTGCCTTTGAAGTCAGCCTTCGATTGGCGTTTCAGTTTTTCTACGATGGCTGAGAGAATCATGACGCGGAACTCCAATTACAGGAGCGCTCTTTCAACAGCCAAATCTCAAGGCATGGTTAACTCGACAAACTTTGCGACACGCCCCCGGATCATTGGCCAAATATGCAACGGCTAACCGCTCGAAATAGGTCCCCTTGTTACGTTCTGTGCGGGCTTGTTCGCGATAGGACTTAAGGAGCGAATTAAGTGAGGTGGTCATTCAGAGAATCCGGCGATTAAAAAATCTATGATTGCAACGTTGTTTCTTGCATCTTTGTGCCATATCCGACGAGTGTCTGAAAGGTGCGCAAAACAAATATCATATTGCGGTAACAGTGATATCCTCCTTTTGTTTTTGGTTGCGTTGTCAAAGTATGCGGCTCGCTTCTATACTATCCCCCAGACCCGGAACCGCCCGCGTCCTGTGAGCTCCCGCAAATTGAGCTCTTCGACCAGCCGGAGCGCGGCCTGCGGCGTCACCCCGATGTCCTTGGCAATCATGCTTGCCGACACCATCGGCCGCGACAGCACCAGATCCACCAGTTCGGGAAGTTTCGACGACTTTCTCCGCCCCTTCAACCGGTGCTCCAGGGTCTGCCGGGCCAGCACCAGCTTGTCGTGTTCCTTGAGGCCGAACTCGGCCGCAGCCGTCAGCGCGGACAGGAGCGCCGTCAGCCGGGTTTCCAGGTTCTTGCTGGTTCTTTTGTCCCGCGCGATGAGCTTCAGGCCCAGGTTGACGGTCGCCAGATGCCCTGCGCTCGTCAAACCGGCCTCCGACAAGCTGCTCGCGGCCAGGAGACGGCCGAGCCAGGGCGTGCGCTCCAGCACGTCCAAAGAGTTCCAAGTGTCTAACAGGAGGACGGCGCGCAGAATGGGCGGCATGCTTTCTGTTTTGCGCAGAACCTCCCGCCATTCGGCCAGGCGGTCTTCTTCGCCCCATTCCGGGTCATAGACGATTTCAGCCCGTTTTTTTGGCGTTTCACGCTGAGGAGCAGGTGCCCCCGACAGGATTGCCGTGCTGCGCTCAAGCACCGCGTCAAGCGCGGCCAGGTCCTGGGCCAGCGGATCGACCTCATTGCCTTCAGTTTCAATCTGGGGGTTCAAGGGCATGGCAACTCCGTTGCCCCTCCCCTCTTCGTCCTCATTTTCTAGAAGACTCTCAGCGCCGCGCAACGCCGCAAACCCTTCGGGGCTGAGCGCCCAGCCACCAGAAAATCGGAGAATTTTTCTGCGGGCGCGCAGGACTGCATGGGCAATGGTCAGCTCGTGGGTTGGGGAGCGGATGTCGCGGGAGGCATCGTGCAGGACCAGGTCCTCCAGATGGACGAGCTCGCCGTCGATCCACAGCGAGGCGCAGGCGTCGTGGAACTGCAGCCGTTCGAGGCAGCCGGGTCCGAGCGGCGATTGCTTGAGACGCTCGTCGAGACGGGTGAGCGCGGCGGTGGCCTCCGAGATGGGCTGCAACAGGGCCTGGATCGGGATTTTTGTGAGATCGTAAGCCATTGTTTTTTTTATACTAGAATTGCCTAACGAATGCTATATGCTAATAAGGTTTCAGTACCATGATGCACGAAACAAACAGTCCATGACTATCGATAATAATCGTTTATCGATGATTAGACTTTTGAGCGCCTGTCAGCTAGGATTCCAGCCCGAACACCTGCCCGAAAGGCCTGAGAATGGCGCAGCCCTCTGCCCCGCCCACGGACGACGACACTGCGGAAGCCGTCGACAGGCGCATCGAGCAACTCGACACGCTCGCGGCCGTCCTGCCGGCGCTTGCCGGCAACCACCGCACCGAGCAACTGGCGCATCTGCTGACAAACGACGATGTCGAAACCTTGCGCCACCTGGCCAGGGAAGGCATGGGCGAGAATTCCCTGCGCGCCCTCACCTCGGATCTTTCGTACCTGGAAGCCTGGTGCCTGGCGGCCATGGGAGAAAACCTGCTCTGGCCGGCGCCGGAACCCCTGATCCTGAAATTCATCGCGCACCATTTGTGGGATCCCGAACAGCGCAAGAAGGATTCTTCTCACGGCATGCCGGAAGAGGTTGCAGATGCGCTGGAAGATCAGGGCTTGCTCAGGACCCCAAAAAATACGGCGGGTCTCCGACCCCCGCATGCGCCGGCGACTGTGCAAAGACGGCTGGCGTCCTGGTCGACCTTGCATCGCTGGCGCGGTCTCAAGGGTGTTTTTGGATCGCCTGGTGTCCGGTCGGCCTTGCGGCTCGCCGTGCGCGTTGCTGACCGACCGCGGCAACCAAAGAGCAAAAAGGCCGTGACAGCGGACGTGCTTGAAATGGTTCTCGCCACATGCCAGGGCGACGACACCATAAAACAGAGCCTTGCTGACCTACGTGACCATGCCCTGCTTCTTATCGGATTTTCATCCGGCGGCCGCCGCCGCTCCGAAATTGCAGGCCTACACCTGTCGCAGATTGCCTTCGAAAATCCAGTTCCGGCCGATCCCGAGAAACCCAAAAGCAGCCTTTTGGCGTGTGCATCCATTCGGCTCGGACGGACCAAGACCGAAGATTCTTCCGGTGACGACAATCATGTGGTCATCATCGGCAGGCCGGTGGACGCTCTAAAGAAATGGTTGGAGGCTGCCAAAATCACCGAGGGTTCTGTCTTTCGGGCGATTGATCAATGGGGCAACGTGAAGCCCCGGGCGCTGACGCCGCAATCGATAAACGCCGTGCTCAAGGCACGGATCGAGAAGGCCGGCTTCGATCCGAAGGATTTCTCTGCGCATGGCCTGCGCTCCGGGTTCCTGACCGAGGCCGCAAACCAAGGCATTCCGATCCAGGACGCCATGCAGCAGTCACGACATCGTTCCGTCGCCCAGGCATCGGCCTACTATAACGAAGCCAGCCGCAACCGGCGCCGGTCCGCACGGATCTTGGAGTAATTTCAATATATCGGGCGAACGGGACCTGAAAAAATGGAATGGATGCCGCCCTCTCCAAAACAGCATCGTAATGTGCCCGCCTGTTGGGGTTAACAACCAGGAAGCGGAAAGAGCGGCGCGAAGAAGACTAATCTGGGTGGACTTGAAAGTACATGTGCTGAACAAGGCCAGTCAGCAGCGCAGATGACCTTACCTACAGTTCGTCGTCGTCAAAATCGATGCGGACGTTGGCCGAGACTGCGATGCATTTTCTCGACGAACTTTACGAATGCGCCAGCTTCAACCCATTATCATCGAGTTTGACATTTGCATTGAGCTATTTTGCGAGAACCAGGAGGACAAACGATGACAAAACACGAGGGAGGATGTCTGTGTGGAAACATTCGGTATGCGACCCTGTCTTTGCCCAGTCGAGTCACGATTTGTCACTGTAAGTTTTGCCAGAGGGCCACAGGATCAGCGTATATGGTCGAG
>NZ_JAILWL010000214.1 GCF_025698965.1 Roseibium sp. | reverse complement strand
GATTTCATCCGCAATCGCATACACCCGATCGGAGGCATTGCCTCCATCGACACGAGCTTTGTGTATGGCACGGTCAAGAAAACGGCAGTTTTTCCGGCACTGGATTGAACCTGTCAGCACTGGAATCAGCAACGGCTTTCCAGTTTGCCTATGCGGCGAGACGCACTCCGTCAGGTCCGAACAGATGTGCCTTCTCAAGGTCAACGGCGATGTTGACGGCATCTCCGGTCTTCATCGGAAAGTGACCATGCTGGCGCACCAGCACAGGACCGACGCCGGGAATCTTGGCGTGGATGTTGGTGTCCGAACCCAGGTGTTCGACCAGTTCGGCGACACCCCTCATATGAGCTGCTTCCTCCGCCACAACATCAAGGTGTTCCGGACGGACGCCCAGTTCATGTGCCTGGCGTTGCCCTGTTTCCGACCCGACATTCAGAACCGTCCCGTCCTTCAGCTTTACCCCACCTTCGGACTGCACAACACCTAGAATGTTCATTGTCGGCGAACCGATAAATTGTGCCACGAATTTGTTGGAAGGCCGTTCATAGAGGTCAAGCGGTGTCCCGACCTGCTGAATATCGCCGGCATTCAAAACAACGATCCGATCTGCCAGCGTCAGGGCTTCCACCTGATCGTGAGTGACGTAAATCATGGTCGCATTCAGCCGCTGATGCAGCCTTGCGATTTCCAGGCGCATTTCGACCCTGAGTGCCGCATCAAGGTTGGAAAGCGGTTCGTCAAAAAGGAAAGCGCTCGGATCGCGAACGATTGCGCGCCCCATCGCAACCCGTTGCCGCTGACCACCGGACAGCGCGCGTGGCAGGCGCTCCGTCAAAGACGCCAGTCCAAGTGTTTGCGCCGCTTCGGCCACCTTGCGACCACGTTCTTCCTTTTGCGCTTTCCGGATTTCGAGCGAAAAACCCATGTTCCGCGAGACATCCATATGTGGGTAAAGCGCATAGGATTGGAAGACCATCGCCATGTCCCGGTCGCGTGGTGGGATTTCGTTCATGCGCGCGCCGTCGATCCTGAAATCGCCATCGGTGATCGGCTCCAGTCCGGCAATCATGCGGAGCAATGTGGACTTGCCGCATCCCGACGGACCGACCAGAACGATGAATTCACCGTCCTCGATGGTCAGGTTGATATCGCGCATGACCTCGACGGAGCCGTAGGCCTTGGCAATGTTGTGCAATTCGATCCGTGCCATTGGTCTAGCCTTTCACGGCACCAGAGGTCAGCCCCTGGACCAGATACCGTTGAATGAAGATGAAGAAGAGACAGGACGGGATCAGCGCGAGCACACCGGCCGCCATCATCTGTCCCCAGTCGACAGAGAATTTCGAAACGAAAGTGAGCAGTCCCACGGGAAAGGTCATCGTCTCGTTGGAATTGATCAGCATCAGCGCAAACAGTAGTTCGCTCCACGCCGCGGTAAAGATGAACCCGAGCGTTGCACCGAGCCCCGGCAGGGTCAGCGGCAGGATGATCTTGCGCAGCGCCTCAAACCGGGTGCATCCGTCGATCATTCCGGCCTCTTCCAGATCCTTCGGAATGCCGTCAAAGAAGGACTGCATGAGGAAAGTTGCAAAGGGAATGTTGAAGGCTGTGTAGACAATGATCAGGCTGGTCAGTGAATTGAGCAGGCCAAGCGCTGCGACGATCTTGTAGATCGGCGCAATGATCATCAGGAGCGGAAACATCTGGGTGATCAGCATAACTGCAATGACCAACCGCTTGCCGCGAAAATCGAACCGCGAGAACGCGTAGCCGGCGGCGGCAGCAATACAGGTGGTGATCGCCGCTGTGCCGATGGAAACGACCAGGCTGTTACGGAAATAGGCCAGAAAGTCGGTCTGCAGTAGCACCGTCCGAAAATTCTCGAAGGTGAACCGGCTCGGGACAAGTGCTGTCCCCTCGGTGAAGATCAGCTTGTCAGGCGTGATTGCGATTTTTGCAAGCCAGTAGAGCGGAAACAGGGCGAACAGGACATAAAAGCCCAGTGCCAGATATTTGCCGGTGACAGCCACAGGCGACGATTGGCGAAGAGTTCTCATGGCGCCCCTCAAATCTTGACAAGCTTGCGGCGCAGCACCAGCAGGATCACCGCATAAATCAGCAACAACCCGAGCAGGGCGACCGCAATGGCCGAAGCGTAACCGAAATCAAGCTTTCTGAAGGCTGTGGTGAAGATGTAGGTGGACAGGATCTGCGTCGAGTTGGCTGGACCGCCGCCGGTCATGACAAAAATCAGATCCGCAAAATTGGCAATCCAGATGGTGCGCAACATCACGGTGATCGCAATCATCGGTGCAAGAAACGGCAATGTGATCTTGGTGAACATCTGCCAGCTCGATGCACCGTCGATTTCAGCTGCTTCGTAAAGTTCACCTGGAATCGACTGCAGAGCCGCAAGCAGCGTTATCGCAAAAAACGGAATCCCGAACCAGACATTCGCAGTAATCGGGCCCCACATGGCCAGGTTCGGATCGCCCAGGATGTTGAACGGCTCGGAAAGAATGCCAAGGGCGGCAAGCCAGTGCGGCAGCGGTCCGATGGTCGGATTGAAGAGCCACGCCCAGGTGAGTGCCGACAGGAACGTGGGAACTGCCCAGGGCAGAAACACCAGAGCCTGAACCAGCCGCTTGCCGTAAAACTGCGTGTTCAGGAGCAAGGCAAGACCAAGGCCGAGAAAAAACTGGAACGTAATCGAACCAAGCGTCCACCAGAAGGTGTTGGTCAGCGCGAGCCAGAACTTCCGATCATTCCACAACGTCTGAAAGTTCTCCAGGCCCACCCAGCCCGACTGGAACGGGCGCAGCAAATTAACCGATTGAAATGCATATGAAATTCCAATCGCAAGGGGAACCAGCATCACCAGAGCAATCAGGATGATAGCCGGCGACAGATAAAGATAAGGCTCGACCATATAGCGGAAGTAGAACGAGCCGCGCGCCCGGGGTTCCCCGGACGCGCTGTCTGCAATCGCTGTCATTGTGCTTCTTTCCAGCGTGCATATTCTTCGGTCAGAAACTCTGCCCACTGGTCGGCAACATCCTGAGCACTGATCTGCCCCAGAAGAGCTTCCTGACTGGTTTCCAGTGCAATGGAGTCCGCAAAGTAACCGAACTGTTCCAGATAGGTCGGCATGACCGTCGGGATGTACTGGTCACCGTTCAGTGTCTCGAACCAACCGGCAAACTGCTCGGTTTTGAAATGCGGATCCTGTTCGGCGCCTTCATGGATCGGGATGACACCGACACGCTTCGCCCAGGTCTTGTTGGCTTCCGGGCTCGAAAGATGCGCAATGAGTTTCCAGGACAGATCCTCGTCCTTGGTGCTGTCGAACATCGCCCAACCCGCAAACCCGATTGTCGGGAATGCCTTGCCAGCCGGCCCGACAGGCATCGGCACCACGGCAAAGTCTTCCGCATCCATCCGTTCGGCTACCGCGATCAGCGCATCCGGGTCCTGATCCAGGAACGCACAGGTTCCGGAATAGAAACCGGCGACGATTTCATTGAAACCCCAGCTCACGGAATCCTTCGGCGCATAACCGTTCTGATACATATCGATCAGGAACTGGATGCCTTCGACAGATCCCGGCTGGTTGAGCGTACTCTTGCCCTCGTCGTCAAAGAAGATGTTGTCGCCGTTCATGGTCGCGGCCATCATGATCCAGCCGTTCAGGCCACCGGGCCCACCGCGAAGACAATAACCGTATTTGCCGTCGAGTTCGGACACTGCCTTGGAGGCAGCCATGAACTCTTCCATGGTTTGCGGCGGGTTTTCAACGCCCGCTTCTTCGAGCAGTTTTTTGTTGTAGAACAAGGCTCTCAGATAAAAACCATAGGGGATCAACCGGGCAGACTTGCCGTCGGTTTGCCGCCCCATGTCGAGTGTTTTCTGCGTCAGAGTATCACCGTGTTCCCAACCGGCAATCTTGCTGTTCAGATCGACAAGCTTGTCCTTGTAGATCCCTGCCCAGCGGTCCGGCATTTCAACAACGTCGGGAATATCTCCGCCAGCAACCATGGTTGCGAATTTTTCGAAAGCCTGACCCCATGGCAGAGAAACAATCTCGACTTCCGTACCCGGATTGGCCGCCTCAAACTCATCGACCAGACCCTGCAGGACTTCCGTCCGTTCCGGACTGGTGATGACTTCCACCAACTTCAGTGTTTCTGCATGCGCTGCGGTTGTCGCCATTACGGCAAGTGCACTGATGGCACCTAGTATTTTCCTCATAGTCTCCTCCGGTTTCCTGGTGTTTTTTGACACGCCTTATTTTTACTTGGCGCTTTGGCTGAGAGCCGTTTCGAAGTCGGCCCAAAGGTCTGCGGGGTCTTCAAGCCCCAGGCTGAGACGCACTATCCGGCCGGACACACCGAACCGTTGGAGAGAGTTTTCCTCCCCGGACTGATTGAGTGCGATTTGCGTCGGCAGAATAAGACTTTCAAACCCGCCCCAACTCACGCCGAGCCGGAACAGTTTCAGAGCGTCTGCAAAATTCGGAATGTTTATCGTGTCATCGAGTTCGACAGACAGGAGCCCTGAGCGCCCCGTCAATCCCGGCACCGTATTGGGTCCCGGAGACAACACGCGCTTGACAAGCGAGTGACGCGAAAGGTTGTCGACAAAAAAGTTGGCCGAAGCCTGGTGTTGTCGCATGCGGGCGCCGAGCGTCCGCAATCCTCGCGTCAGCAAAAAAGCTTCGAAGGGCGCAAGTTTACCGCCGAGAAGCGACAAGGACAGGTCACGGATCCGGTCGATCAATTCCGCTCTCGCAATCACGATACCTGCGACCGTGTCGGAATGCCCTGACAGGTATTTCGATGCCGAGTGGAGCACGATGTCAATTCCAAGTGTGAGCGGCCGTTGAAACACCGGCGTCGCCCAGGAATTGTCAATCACCGTCAGCGTTCCGTGTTTCTTCGCATGAGCGGCTACTCTCGGCAGATCCATTGCCTGAAAAACGACGGTATTCGGACTTTCCAGATAGGCGAGTTTTGCCCCTCTGAGCAGGTCCGGGCTGCTTTCCAATTCCTCTACCGAATGATAGGTGATCTCGACTCCAAACGGCCGCAGCAGCCGCTCAAAAAGACGGTAGGCATCGGGATAGACATGCTCGACACAGGCAATTCGGTCTCCCGGTTTGACGAGAGCGAAAATGGTAGAGGAAATAGCGGCCATTCCGGAAGCAAACGCAACAGCGGCATCGCCCTGCTCTGCCTCCGCAACCATTTTCTCAAGCACGGCAACCGTTGGGTTCTGGACCCGGGTGTAGAGCGGATCGTCGGACCGACCGGCCATCCGGTCTTCAAAAGCCTGATAATTATCGAACGAAAACAATGACGTCTGCACGATTGGCGGTACGACAGCCCCTCCAAAACCGGTTGCCGCAGCAGCCAACAGCGTGTCGATTGAGTATCCGTCCGAGAAAAAGTCAGCCATTGTGTTCCTCGGCAATTCCCTGGGTTTCTTCGCAAACCATGTCGATGATGCGTGCGGTTATCTCAGCGGCCTTGTCCTCATCGCCGGCGATGATCGCGTCAGCCAGCGGCCGGTGCAGCGGAATAGTTGCCTGACCCAGGTGAGGTTTGCCGAAGGGCGTCTCGTAAATGCCGTGAAAGCACTTCAGGATCTGCTCGATGATCTGCTCGAACAGTGAATTGCCGGTCGCTTCATGAACTGCCTTGTGAAAACGATGGTCGGCCGGACGCCAGTCTTCGCCCGCCTCATAGACAGCTATCAGCTCCGCCGCCCGGGCATTTATGATCCGGCGTTGGTCAGGCGTCGCCAGGCGCGTGGCAATCCGAACGGCTTCGATTTCCAGCGGACGACGCACCTGCTGCATGCGCAGCAGACTTTCCGCCTCATGCGTGATCGTCAACGCCATCCGCAAGGTGTTCCGGGCTATTTCCGCCGTCAGCCGTGTACCGGCCCCCTTGTTCCTGCTGACAACACCCATGCTTTCCCAGGTTTTCAACGTTTCGCGGATCGTTGACCGGCCAAATCCGAGCCGGCGGACCAGCTCCAGCTCAGGCGGCAGGCGATCACCAACCTTCAGCCCTTCATCCTCAATCAACTTGATAAGGGCATGCGGCACATCCTGAGGTTCATCAGCGTGCTGCGTATCGGGTGAAAGTTTTTTCCGCGGCGCTTTTTCCGGCATGGACCGATGTCGACCTTTCCGTTGTTTGATCGAACCATACCACTTTGTCAGACATTGTAAACATTATGTCAGACATAATTTCATTCAGCGGGGAAACCGCCTTAAAGAGCTGAAACAATTACCCTTTTCAATCTCATGAAATTAGAAAACTTCACCAACGGCAAAAAATTTTTTCCGAAATCCCGTTCTCATGGACTTTTGCAACTGGGTCTTCGTGCTCGCATGCAGAAAAATCCGACAGGCAAACGCATGCTTTGACAGGCTGGCTTTGCCGCTTCCAAAAACAAAAAAAGCAGACCGCGAAAGGCGCGGTCTGCCATCATTTTTTACCTGTTGAGGGTCTTAAGCCGTCTGTGCCGAGAGCGCCGGAGCATCACAAATTTGTTCGAAAAGACGGGCAACGGCTTCCGCGCCGGGATCGTTGTGACCGGAAAGGCTTGCCTCCGAAACATACGACGCCCTGCCCGCCCTTGCCCGGGTGATCCGCGCAGTAGCATCCGCGCCTTGCCGTGCTTCGAGGGCGGCGGCTTCGATCCCGCCTTCAAGTGCATTCAGGGCAGGCATCAACGCATCGATCATGGTCCGGTCTCCCGGTTTTGCACCGCCAACCTGCATGATCCGGTCAAGCCCGGCCTTCAGGGCTCCAATCGCATCCCGTCCGCTTGAGGAAGCGTCCCCCGCCGCGGCAAAAAAGATAGCCAGAAGCACTCCGGACGAGCCCCCCATTGTCTGACTGAGCTCCAGCCCGATAGCGCGATAAAGCTGAGTAAGATCGGCGAGCGGCAGCCGGTCCAATGCCCCGATCAAGGCCCGCGCGGCGGTCGCCAAAGTGCTCCCCGTATCCCCATCGCCCGACTTGGCATCCAGTGCATTCAAGTCGGCTTCCGCATCAATCAGTATGTTGCAGCACCGTTCGATGAAAAGGCGCGTTTCTTCGTTTTTCGACGGCAGCGGCTGGATCGGAGTCAGGCCGTCGGGCAGCGGCAACACCGAAACAGACCCGAGCGGCAGGCAACCGGGCCAGACCCAGGGTGCGACAGGTGCCTGGAGAGCTGCTTCGTCCGCGGCACTGACCGGTAACAAGGAAACTGAAAACCCGTGCATATCCAGTGAGGTCATCATGGCAGCAGGCCCGATCAGCCAGCGGATCTGACCGCCAATGCGTGACAGCGTCAATTCCTCCGCAAGAACAGCCATTTCTAGCGGTGTCGTGCTGCCGAGATTGTTCAAGATTGCGACATGCGGACCAGGCGCTAGATTGGGCGCCAACCGGTCGACCACCATGGCCATTGCAACCTTGGCATTGGAATAGCTCACCTGCTCAATGCCGGCCTCACCGTGGATGCCGAGACCCAGCTCTGCCTTTCCGCTTTCGATCCTGTCTTCCTTGGGAGAACCGGGGATCGTGCAGGTGTCCAGAGACATGCCGATGGAAACGGCACCTTCGATTACCCGCTTTGCCGCACCTGTGACCGTTTCAAGATCTGCGCCCTGGTCGGCAAGGGCGCCTGCGATCTTGTGGACGAACAACGTACCGGCGACACCGCGTGCCTGCGGCAGATCCGGCAAGGCCACGTCGTCATCTACGATGACCATGTTCACCTTTAGACCAAAGGCGCGCGCCCTTTCCGCTGCCAGTCCGAAATTCAATCGGTCGCCGGTATAGTTCTTCACAATCAGGAGGCAACCCGCCTTTCCAGTGACGGAAAGGATACCGGCCAGAACCGCATCAACGGATGGCGATGCAAAAACCTCACCGCAAACCGCTGCCGTCAGCATGCCCTGGCCGACGAACCCGGCATGGCTCGGTTCGTGGCCCGATCCACCACCGGAGACCAGTGCCACTTTGGATTTGTCCCAATCGGTTCGAACGACAACCTTGATGTGCGGATATCCATCCAGCCGTGCCAAGCGCCCTCCGGCCGTTCGCAGGGTTCCGTCAATGGCCTCGGTGACGAGAGTTTCCTTGGTGTTGATGAACTGCTTCATATCTCGTCTCCTCAGGCGATACGCGCGCCGCTGTTGTCAAAGAAAAGCGGATTGCGCGGTTGAATGGCAAGTGTATCGCCCGGTTCAATGTCTCTGCTGTTGTCCGAAAGGGTAACAATATCATGGCCCTCAAGCGTGAGATGCAGACGAATCTGATCGCCGAGATGCTCGACACGCTTCACCCTGCTCGCCTTGCCTTCACCTTGCGCAATATGCTCCGGCCTCAGACCCATCTTTCTGGCGCCATAAGGCGCTCCTGCAAACAGGTCGGCAGGCAACACGTTGATACGCGGCTGCCCCAGACGCCCGGCCACATAGAGATTGGCCGGATCTTCATAGATCTCTCGAGGTGAGCCGAACTGCACGAGCCTGCCATGATCGAGGACACCGATATGCGTCGCCATGGTCATCGCCTCGATCTGATCATGCGTCACGTAAAGCAGTGTCGCTCCCAGATTTGCCTGGATACGCTTCAATTCGATACGCAGATCGGATCGCAATTTGGCGTCCAGGGAGCTCAATGGCTCATCCATCAGATATATGGAAGGATCACGCACCAGCGCCCTGCCGATGGAAACGCGTTGCATCTCCCCGCCTGACAACGCCGTTGCCTTGTTGTTGAGCTTGTGTGAAATCCGCAGAACCTCGGCGACGTTGGCCACCTTTCGTTCGATCTCCGGTTCCGGTGTCTTCAGCAATGGTGAGCGCAACGGAAACGCAAGATTGTCGCGAACGCTCAAGTGGGGATAGAGCGAATACTGCTGAAACACCATGGCAACATTCCGTTGAGCCGGTGTGTCGCCAATAACCGAACGTCCGCTGACGACAACATCGCCACTATCCGGCTGCTCAAGTCCCGCGATCAATCGCAGGATGGACGTCTTGCCGGCTCCGGTCGGACCGAGCAACGTGACAAAGGCTCCGTTGGGAATTGTCATCGTGACGTCATCGACCGCGACGGTCGACCCGAATGTCTTTGATAGACCGGTTAACCTGACTTCAGCCATGAGACAACACTCCTTCATTCAGTTCGGAGCGCAGCGCCCGTCCGGACTGGTTGTCGAACAGGGTCACCATGCCGCCGTCGAAATCCAGACCCACATGCTCTCCGGGACGTACGCTCCGATCTGAGGGAACCCGGGCCTTGAGTTCGCCGTTGGCGGTTTTCAAAGTCACGATCTGCGTGGTTCCCAGATACTCTGCCGCCAGAACTTCTCCGCGGTAGGTGCCGTCATCTTTGAGCGAAATATGTTCAGGCCGGATGCCGTAGACCAGATCCCCCTCAAAAGGCTCCTGGAGCTGGGAGACAGCAAGCTCCTCATGCCCCATCAACACCGATTTTGAACCGGCATGAACCTGACCATGGAATCTCAGGAAGTTCATGGACGGCGACCCGATAAACTCGGCAACGAACATCGTGGCCGGCTTGTCGTAAATGTCCTGAGGTGTGCCGAATTGCTCAATGACGCCGTGGTTCATGACCACAATCTTGTCACCCATCTGCATGGCTTCCAGTTGATCGTGGGTAACATAGACAGTCGTTGCCTGCATCCGGTCATGAAGCGCACGCAACTCCTCCGCCATGTGCTCGCGAAACTCGGCATCGAGCGCGCCAAGAGGCTCGTCCATCATGAAGGCTTTCGGATCGCGAACGATGGCCCGACCAAGGGCAACCCTCTGCCGGTCTCCCCCGGACAGGCCACCAACCGGCCGGTCGAGGATATCGCCAATGCCAAGAATACGGGAAACCTCGCCGACCCTGGCCGACACTTCCCGCTTCGACATCCCCTGACTCACCAGCGGATAACTGATGTTCTTGCGCACATTCATGTGCGGATAAAGCGCAAACATCTGAAACACGAAGGCAATGTCACGTTTGCTTGCGGGCATTTGCCCGACTTCCTCGCCATCGATATAGATTTCACCGGAAGTGGGCAGTTCCAGACCGGCAATCATGCGAAGGGTCGTGGTCTTGCCACATCCCGAAGGACCGAGGAGCATGAAGAATTCCCCGTCCTCGATCTTGAAGGATGACGACTGCACAGCTGTGAAGTCTCCGAATTCCTTCCTGAGGTTTCTGATTACAATCTCAGCCATGACATTTATTCCGGAAAGTGGCTGACGACGATGAACATCACCGTGCCCGTCAGCGTGACAATGAAGGAATAGGTGTAGGCCCACAGAACAAGTGGCTGCATCAGCATGATCACACCAACCGCGATCAAAATGGATGCGAGCAGTTCCCAGGCCCCACGGCGAAAATGGACCAATCCGCTGACAAAAGCGCTCATTTGCGTACCGCCCCAAAGGTTATGCCGCGCAGGAGATGCTTGCGAAGCAGGATTGTGAAGACCATGACCGGCACAAGGAACAGGGTTGCGCCCGCGGCAACGGCGGGCCAGTCCTGCCCGCCCACGCCGATGATGGTCGGGATAAAGGGAGGCGCGGTCTGGGCGGTGCCTGACGTCAACAGAACTGCAAAGGCATATTCGTTCCACGAGAAGATCAGACAGAAGATTGCCGTTGACGCGATCCCGGTAGCGGCCTGCGGCAGCACCACTTTG
>NZ_JAILWL010000213.1 GCF_025698965.1 Roseibium sp. | reverse complement strand
CAGTAGGAGATTCAAGATGCCTGTTCAAGCCATTGCAATGATTACCATTACCAACAAGGACGCACTGGGGGCCTACCGCGAGAAGGCGGCAGACGCGCTTGCGAAACATGGGGGAAGCGTCGTGTCCGCAGATCCCGAGCCGATAATTTTGGAAGCGGCAACCGACGTTCCCGACATCACCGCATTGCTGTCGTTCCCGACTGTCGAGGCTGCAAAGGCCTGGCGGGAAGACCCTGATCTCGCAGACATTCACGCCCTGCGGAATACCGGTGGCAAGTCGACGATCGTGGTGTTGCCGGCATAAGCTGCGTTCGCAGCTTCGTTCCCCTCCCGAAACTGGGCTTAAGACATGTTTCAGGAGGGGCAAACTTTTTGGGATTTGTGCTCGGGATTACCTTACCGGCTTGACCAGACGCATGCGCCAGGTGACGCCTTTCTTGTCGGATACGAGCCGATAGTCGTCGAGGACTTCCCACTTGCTCTCGTCATCCGTTGCCTGCCACAGACTGTTGATCAACCTGTTGGCCCCCGACTCAGGTCGTTTCGGCGAATACATGGACAGCGCGATGACACCGTTTTTCTTCAAGAAAGGCACATAGCGGCTGACCAGAGTTGCCGGATCGTCAGCGAAGTGCAGAACTTCATTGAATACGATCGCCGAGAAAGCTTCACCGGGTTTCGGTTCGAATGTGTGCATGTCGCCTGCCCGCAGCGCGGCGACGAACGGGTCCACATCGGCGATTTCAAGAGACGCCGGGGACAGATCCATCCCGACATAACGTTTGACCCCCATCGGCTGGAGACGCTCGTACAGCAAACCTTCGCCACAACCGATATCCAGCACTTCGTCCATGGAGTTTGTCAGGGACAGCCACATGCCGATGATGCCGTAGCGGCCGCTTTCGGGCAGCGAGCGCAGAAAGTTCCAGCGGCCGGCTTCATATTCTTCATCCCAGCCTGCAGCGGTGGTGGCATTTTTCGACATGGTGATTTCCTAACAGCAAAGACGGGCCGAGACGGCCCGCCGGAACAATTCAGAACTAGATTTCATCACTTATATGGATCGGCGGCGTCGCGTAAACCATCCCCCAGGAAATTAAAAGCCAGGACCACGATAATAATCGGGATCACTGGCGCCATCAGCCAGGGATAAACCGTCACCACGGAAATGTTCTGCGCTTCATTCAAAAGAACGCCCCATGAGACTGACGGTCGGCGCAGACCGAGGTTGAGGTAGGAAAGCGCCGTTTCACCCAGGATCATGGACGGGATCGAAAGGGTCGCCGAAGCAATGATATGACTGGTGAAACCGGGCAAGAGGTGCCGGCCGATCACGCGTCCGGGTTTCGCTCCCATCAGAACCGCTGCTTTTGCGTATTCTTCCTCACGCAGCGACAACAGCTTGGACCGTACCGCGCGTGCCAGTCCCGGCCAATCGAGCAGCCCCAGGATGATCGTCAGTCCAAAATAGATCCAGACCGGGCTCCATGTGACCGGCAAGGCTGCCGACAACGCCATCCAGAGCGGCAGTTCGGGCAAGGACCTGAGGATTTCGATCATCCGCTGGATCATGCTGTCGAGAATGCCACCGAAATATCCGGCAATCCCGCCGAAGAAGAGGCCGAGCACAATAGAAATGGTCACACCGACCAGCCCCACCGTCAGCGACAGACGAGCGCCATAAACAAGTCCTGAGAACTGATCGCGGCCCAACCGGTCCGTTCCAAGCAGGAACAAGGTTCCTCCCTTGGCCGGACAGAAAAGGTGAACATTGGAGGTGAACATGCCCCAGAATTTGTAATCGGCTCCCCGACACAAGAAGCGAATTCTCTGGACGTTGTTCGGATCATCCTTGAACACCCATTGCAGGGTATCCATGTCGATCTCGGAGGTCATGCCATAGACAAACGGACCGACAAACCTGCCCTCGTGGAAAAAATGCACCTGCTGAGGCGGCGCGTAAAGATGCAGACTGTCGCGCTGGTTTGCCGTATAGGGTGCGATTTGCTCGGCAAAAGGCACACAGAGATAGAACAGGATCAGAATAACGCCCGACCAGACGGCGATCTTGTGGCGCTTGAACTTCCACCACATTATCTTCCACTGAGAGGCCTGGTAGAACCGTTCCTGCTCGGGTGTCATCTCCTCTGCGACTGCCGGATTGAATGGCGTCGGATCGACGTAATGTTCGACCTTGCGCGCGGGCGTTTGCTTCACGTCCATGCTCACGACGACGCCCTCCCGCCGAGCCGGATACGTGGATCAAGAACGGCCAGCAGCAGATCCGAGATCAACATTCCGATCAGTGTGAGGACAGCGACAAAGAGCAGAATGAAGCCGGACAGAAACTGGTCCTGAGACTGAAGCGCCGACAACAGTACTGGCCCGACCGTTGGCAGGCTCATCACGACCGACACAATCACCGAACCGGAAACCATTGATGGGATCAGGTTGCCAATGTCGGCGATAAACGGATTGATCGCCATACGCAGCGGGTACTTGATCAGAAGCTGGTTTTCCTTGAGCCCCTTTGCCCTGCCCGTGGTGACATATTGCTTGTGCAATTCATCCAGCAGGTTGGCCCTGAGCCTCCTGATCATCGCCGCCGTGCCGGAGGTTCCGATCACAATGGTCGGGACAATCAGGTGAGCCAGCACCGACATCGCCTTGTCGAAACTCCAGGGTTGATCGATGTATTCCGGCGCCATCAGACCGCCCACGGACAGACCGAACCAGCGATTGAAAAAATACAGCAGGATCAGCGCGAGCAGGAAGTTTGGTGTCGCAAGTCCGATATACCCCAGGAAGGTAAAACCGTAGTCTCCCCAGGAATATTGCCGTGTCGCGGAGTAGATCCCGATCGGGAAGGAAACGACATAGACGAACAGAATTGTTGCGAAGTTGAGAACCACGGTCAGAGGCAGGGTCGGTCCGATAACCTCTTCAACCGGCTTGTCGAATTCAAAGGACCAACCCCAATTTCCCTGCAACAAACCGTCAAGCCCGTGAGGGCCGGGCCACAGGCCAACCCAAATCAGGTAACGTTCTAAGAACGGACGGTCGAGCGAGAACTCCTTGCGCAGGAATTCAAGTTTGCCGATGGAAGATTCTTCGCCGACCGCTTTCAGAGCTGCGATCTGATTGGTGATGTAATCACCAGTCGGTAGTTCGATGATGAAAAACGTCAATAAACTGATCACCAACAAGGTTGGGATCATCGCCAATATCCGACGTAGTATATAATAGAGCACCTAAACTCCCCTCAGCCCCTATTCTTGCCGTAATACGGGTTCTTACGCCCTGATCAATAGCCGACTTCCGTTTTACATTATGTCGTTTTTAAAACGAGAGTCAGACCGTCCGAAAACGGCAACATCGAAATTATCACCCGGTCATCTTCATTTAACCGCCTGTTGAGCAGGCGGATATCGTCCACAGCCGGGTCACTTACAGCGGGATCGATCACATCCCCGAGACGCAGCATATTGTCAAACACCATGATACCGCCAGTCCGCAGCAACCGCAGCGCAAGCTCGTAATAGGTGGTGTAACTTTTTTTGTCGGCGTCGATAAAGACCAGATCGTAAGTCCCCTCCTCGCCAGCCGCCAACAAGTCTTGCATCGTCCGCTCGGCACGACCGACCCTGAAATCGATTCTGCTGCGGACGCCTGCTTCCTCCCAGTGGGATTCCGCCAGGTCTTTCCAGTCCTTGCGTTTGTCGATGGCGATCAGCCTGCCGTCTTCGGGCAAAGCCGAGGCCATCCAAAGTGTGCTGTAGCCGGTAAAAACACCCAGCTCCATAACCTTCTTCGCATTCAGGGTCTTGATCAGGAAATGAAGAAGTTGCCCTTGTTCCTGCGGCACACGCATTTCCGCTTCGGGAAGGCTCTGCGTGTACCGCCTTAGTTTTTCCAATGGGACAGTTTCCCGGGTGCCATGCTGGCAAACATATTCGATCAGGTCCGAGGTTATCTCCAACCGGTCAGCCATACCTTCTCCTGGTTGTACCCGCCCCACCGGGTACATTAATCCGCCATGTAGAATTCATCCATACGATGAATGCCAAAATGTGCGCCAGGATCCCAGCCGTAAATTCCTTCCAGAGGCACGTTTTCAACCTCCTTTACGACCACGGGTTGGCGAACCCCCGAGACCAGTCCGATACGCATGGTTTCATCGGCATGGATTTTCAGCATCTCGTCCCAGATTTTCGTCCGTTCTTCCGGCGTTTTTGAAACCAACCAGGACTTATAGAGTTCCATCAGACGCTCAGCCGGCGCCCAGTCGGGTTTTTCGCCGCCTTCACCATCAGTTTCGTAGTAGTCGCCCCAGGCGTGCCAGGAGAGTATGTCGCCACGAACGGGTGCCAGATCTTCCGGTGGCATCTCGGACGTCGGAATGCCATTTTCCAATCCCCACCAGATGGACATCAACAGCTGACCGGTAATTGCACGCTCGCGCAGGTTGTCACGCTGGCTCGGCTTGGCGAACAGCTTGATACCGAGTTCACGCCACATCTCCGTAACGAGTTCCAGTGCGTCTTCCTGAACCTGGGCTTCGCCCGCCGTTTCAACGATGATCTCGAGCGGTCGCCCGTCCGGCAGCAGTCTGATGCCTTCATCATCGCGTTCTGTCAGGCCGATCTCGTCCAGAAGCGCATTTGCCTGCTCTGGATCGTACTGGGCCCATTCGCTGGTGTATTCGGCCTTGTATAGCGGACTTGCTGCCAGAACCGTGTCGTTGCCCGGCGTTCCCAACCCGAAGAACAGGACCCGGTTCAGAAGATTTCGATCAATTCCCAATGACAGCGCATGCCGGAAGCGGGTGTCACGGAAGAGTTCACGCCACACCGGGTCCTTCACGGTCAGGTTCGGCAGGATCGAGATTTCAGACCCCTTGGTGTTCGACCAGAGCGCTGTTACGTAGTCGTTTTGCTTTTCCCCCTTCTTCAGAACGGTGATGTCGGAAAAGCTGAGATTGCGGGCCTGCAGGTTGCTTTCACCCGCCTGTGCCTTGGCAGGGATCAATTTGCCGTCGGCCACCGTCATGACAATTTCGTCGATATACGGAAGCTGCTGACCGGCGCTGTCGACCCGGTGATAATAGGGATTGCGCTCGAGAATGAACCGGAGATCGCTGTCATCGCGCTTGCGGATCCAGGGCTGCAACGACGGCAAGTCGACGTTGCGAGCATTGTACATATCATCTTTCTTGGCGTGCAGCGGAGCCCAGTTGCGCGCCTTCACCTCTGCCGCCTCTTTGGCGATAAAATCCGGATCACCGTATTTTTCGTGGAACTGTTTCAGATAATGTGCCGGTCGGTAGATGAATGGAGGCCTGGACTTTGCAAGTTCAGGCAGGAACAGCGGGTTTGGTTCATCCCAGGTAAAGCGGACCGTGGTTTCGTCCAGAACTTCAAACTTCGGACCTTTGCCATTTACCTCGAGAAAAGGCGGCAGGCCGGAAGGGGTCAGCTTCTCGTTGCTGACAACATCCTCAAAATAGTACCGGATATCTTCAGCGCCAAACGGATGGCCGTCGGACCATTTGTGGCCTTCACGCGTGTTGAGCGTGAAGATACGGCCGTCTTCGACTTCCACGCTTTCCAGAATATCGGGCACCAGTTCCAGCTGTTCGTTGTAACCAACGAGCCGCGCGTAGCCCCAGACGTTGATCAGGCGCACATCCTTGGCACGCCCGATGAGTGTATCCAAAGACCCGCCCTGCTCACCGATTTTCCGTCCCTTGGCCTCAAGGTCGACGACAAGCGGTTCCGTCGGCACCCGTTCGGCTACCGGTGGCAAGGACGGATCAAGATCCGGTGTTTCCTTGAGTTCAAGCGCGGCCAATGGCCCCGCCAACATGGTCGCTGTTAAAAACAGTCCGACCCTGAGTGAGTTGATAATCTTCATGCTGCTGTCCCCTTCAGTGCCCCGGCATTCTTTAGGCCGGGTGCACAGACAAAGTGATCCGGTTCCATTTCGACCAGCGACGGTTCCATGCCGTCCGCAAGTCTAAAAGGTTCCGGCCAGAGTTGCGGCTCCGATGCTCTGTTGGCATCAAGAGCGGCAAAATCCAATGGCGCTGACAGGTCCGGTTCCGGCACCGCGGACAACAGCGCTTTTGTGTAAGGATGAAGCGGGTTTCCGACGACCGTACGTGTCTCTCCAAGTTCCACCAGCCGGCCACGGCACATAACGGCGATCCGGTCGGCAATGTAGTCGACCACCGCCAGGTTATGACTGACGAAGAGATAAGTCAGGTTCAGGTCTCGCTTGAGATCCTGAAGCAGGTTGAGGATCTGGGCCTGCACCGAAACATCAAGCGCTGATGTCGGTTCGTCGCAAAGAATGAATTCAGGATTGAGCGCAAGAGCCCTGGCAATTCCGATCCTCTGCCGCTGTCCGCCGGAAAAGGAATGCGGATACCGACGCAGGTAACGCGGATCCAGGCCCACCAGGCTCATCAGGTTTCGTGCCCGTTCGGCCCGCTCTTTCGGGGTACCGATACTGTGAACTTCCAGCGGCTCCATCAAAGTGTCATTGATGGTCATGCGAGGATTGAGCGATGAGAACGGATCCTGGAAAATCAACTGCACCCGGCGTCGATAATCCATAAGTGCCGCCCCTTTCAGGTTGGCGATGTCTTCCAGCCCTTCTCCGCGATTGTAGAGGATCTCCCCTCCTTCAACGTGGATTGCCCTTAAAATGGCTTTGGCGGCCGTTGTTTTTCCCGAACCCGATTCACCGACCAGTCCCAGGCATTCTCCACGGCGAATGGTCAGATTGATGCAGTCCAGAGCCGTCATGGTCTTGGATCTTGTTCCGAGGAACGACCCTTTGCGCAATGTGAAACGCTTGGTGACATCGCGCATCTCGACAAGCGGTTCACCCGGAGCAACGTCGCAATGTGGCCGATTGCTGGTCAGGTCTTCCGGCTTCAACTGGATCGGCCGGATCGGAACCAGCCGCTCGTCCCTGTCCATGTGGAAACTCGGTACCGCGTGCAAAAGCGCCTTGAGATAATCGTGTTTCGGATCCGCAAAAAGTTGCTGCGCAGTCCCCTTTTCCATAATCCGGCCATGATAGATCACGGCAATCTCATCTGCCATGTTGGCGACCACCCCGAAATCATGGGTAATCATCAGCACCGACATATGCAGTTCGGACTGCACTTCACGGATCAGTTTCAGGATTTCGGCCTGGATCGTCACATCCAGCGCAGTTGTCGGCTCATCGGCAATCAAGAGCGCGGGGTGGCAGATCATGGCCATCGCGATCATGGCTCTTTGACGCAAGCCGCCAGAGAGCTCGAACGGATAGGTGTCCAGCGCCCTTTTCGGGTCGGGAAAATGGACCAGACGCAACATTTCCTGCGTCAGTTCCCGAACTTCTGCGCGCGAAACATTGCGATGCAAAAGGGCCGCTTCACCAATCTGGTCGCCAATGGTGTGCAACGGCGACAGGGAGGTCATGGGTTCCTGAAAAATAATCGCGACACGGTTACCGCGCAGATGTCGCATCTGCGGCCCTTTTCGCTCCAACGTGGCGATATCGACCGGTGGCTCTGCTCCGGACGGATCGGCCAGAATCACCTTTCCTGAGGTGATGGACGCCGCATGGGGTAATAGACCCATTATTGTTTGGGAAATAACTGTTTTGCCCGACCCGGATTCACCCACAAGCGCGACCGTCCGGTTTTCGGGAACGACGAAGGAAACATCGTCAACCGCCCGGACACGGCCTTCAGCTGTATCAAAATCTACCGTCAGTCCCTCAATCGAGAGAACGTTCACCGCGCGTTTCCTCCCCGAAACGGATTGTCTGTGTGAGCCTTACTAAGCCCTTATTGCAACAGAAAGACAATCAAATTCGCCAAGCGATAGCAATGCAGAAATCGACAGCAAGCATCTGTGATCTAAATCACATCGAAAACAATTTCCGCATTTGCTTCAATGGTTCGCAAAATATCGTGGCTATTCCGCGGCTGATACAGGTACGTCACCCGCATCATCCATATGCCCTGCAACGGGAAACGGATCCAACCAGAAAACTTCCATGGCTTCCCGCCGTCCGCGCAGGTGGTGTTTCCCGACAGGACGCAGATGCTGCTCGCCTGTGAGTTTGGCCACTGTTGCAGCGCTTGCAAGAATGGTGACTTCCGGGTCTCCGTCCGCTTCCTTGCCGAGTGTCTGCAACCGTTCTGCTGCATTTACCGTGTCGCCGACCACCGTGTAGTTCCACCGGTCAAGCGCCCCGACATTTCCAACAACCGCGGTACCAGTATGTATGCCGATACGCATCGACATTTGAGGCCGTCCTTCAGCCTCGGCCACAAGATTGTCCTCATGCAGCGCTTCTGCTATCCGGCGCGCGGTTCTGACGGCGGCCTCGGCATGATCTGGCCGCTCGTCGGGAGCGCCCCAGAACGCCAACATGCCGTCCCCGAGGAACTTGTCGACCGTCCCTCCCTCCACTTCGACGGCCTCAACCAGTATGGCAAAATGATCGTTTAGGAGCCGTGCCGTCTCCTCCGCGCTCAAATGCTCCGAAAGCGCGGTGAAGCCAACAATATCCGTAAACAGGATTGTCAGTTCGGCTTCCCTGGCCTCCGCGGCCCCGCTGCCACCCAGGCGCATCAGCTTCGTGAACAACGACCTCGGCACATACGTGTTCATTGCCTTGAGGCCTTCGACCATGGAATTGAAGGCCAGAGCGACCTGGTCGATTTCGGCCACCCGGCTGCGGGGCAACGGCTCAACCTCGTTCAACGACAAGCTCCCGACCCTGCGAGATTGTACAGCCAGGTTCCGCAAGGGACGCGCAACACGCCGACCGAGCCAGAACGCGATCAGCACCGATATGATCAAAGCACCCAGACCGACGAACATGGAGCCGGCAAGCCGCCTGACTTCTCTTGAAACCGTCGTACTCAGGAAATACTGCCCGATTGTCCATGGCCTGTCGCTGAAACCTTCGACCCTGGCTTTCATCAGGATGTATTCCTCACCGCTGGCGACAACATAGGAGACATCAACGCCGAGATCCGCGGCCTTTTTGAACTCTTCCAGTGGCTCTTCTTCGTCCATCGCCGCGAGCACCGGATCTCCGAGTGTTTTCCACGAACTCGGCAAATTACCCCTGATGCTTCCTCCGGTCTGCAGCAGATCGGTATCCGAGTGCATTACGACCTGTCCGTCGTCGGCAAGAATGAAGACCGTGTTGTCGATACCCTCGTCCTGTTCGGAAACGACATGAGTCAGCTCCTCCATCGAACTGGCGGCGGTCAAGGTGCCAATGAGATTGCCATCCCGAACAAGCGGCACGGACACATTTGCAAAGACACCAACTTCATGTCGCACCAGCCCGCCCCAGGTCGGCGGACTGTCAGGTTCAAGCTTGGGTATCGCGTTGGCATTCATGCCAGGTGGGGGGGCGTCGGTTTCGATGCGCCACAGCTTTCCATTGGGAGCCCGGTATATGCCCAGCCGCCTTCCCTTGGGATCGGTCAGAGCAAGTGTCGTGATGTCCTTGTTGGACTTCAGCGCAATCGACATGTCTTCCAGTGTTTTGTCCGGATGATCGAACCCGATTGTGCCGTCGTCAAAATAAGGCTTTAGCCCGACCACGGCATTCTCAACGGAAGTGAAATGCGTCCGCAGCTGCGTTTCCAGCGACTGGGTGGTCAGAATAGTCTTGTCATTGAGAAGCGAAAACGTATTGCTGAAATTTGCAGAAACGGATAGCCCCAGAACCAGACCGATTGCAATCGCAACAAACGCGCCAAAGCCCAGCCCGACGATGGTTGTCAGGGGCAGCATCATGCGCCGGCCGGTGCGTTTCCACCTTTTCATCCGGTGTGATCCTCTGTTGCTCCGGACAGATTACCTGCCAAAGAGTTGGCGTCAAATTAAGGCGATCAGATCAATTGTAACCGGAAAAGCTCGACCAACTCTTTAACCGTCCAAAAGGCCTGCTTTGCGCAACGCCAATTCCTGAAGAAGAATGACCGTTTTTGAATCGCTGATTTCACCTGACCGGATCATCTTCAGGGCATCCGGCAAGGGGACATGCAACACCTCAATGTCTTCTCCCTCGCTTTCCTTGCCACCACCTTCTGACACCTTGTCTTTCAGATGGTAAGTGCCGACAAAAAAAGAAAGGTGTTCCGTAACAGATCCCGGGCTCATGTGAAGGTCGAAGAGGTGCTCGAGCCTGGAGATTTCAAACCCGGTTTCCTCAATCAGTTCCTCGCGCATTCTGTCTTCAGGACATGCGCCTTCGAGCAGGCCGGCGGGTGCTTCGATCAACATCGGGTTTCGACCATTCACCCAGACCGGCAATCGAAACTGCCTTGTCAGCAAAACGCACTCCGTTTCAGGGTCATGCAGAAGACAGGTAACTCCGTTCCCACGGTCGTAGGCCTCACGGGTCTGCTCTTGCCACGTTCCGTCCTTGCGCCGGTATTGGATTTGGTACCGGGTCAACGTTCCCCAATCGTCCGCCAGCACATCCGAGCCTACGATTTTCAGATAATCCGGTTCGTCCAATTCAATCTGCCTTGCGTCCTGTGTCTCGACCGAGCTCCGACATTATTTCATCTGTGTGCTCGCCCAGTGCTGGAGCCGCCCGGTCAAGAACGAGCTCTGCATTCGTGAACTTGATCGGTGTGCGTACGGAGGCAACCTTGCCACCAGCAACACCGCTTGCAGGCAATTCCACCTTGAGCTCCCGGTGCTGCACATGACGATCGTTGAAAACATCCTCCACCGAGTTGATCGGACCGGCAGGAAC
>NZ_JAILWL010000212.1 GCF_025698965.1 Roseibium sp. | reverse complement strand
CCTCTCTCTCATTTTCGCCGTCATTGCGGATGTTCTTTTCTTTGACATTCTGCCTGCTCCGACATTTTACGCCGCCTCAGGTTTCATCGTTGTCGCAACACTGGTTGTCGCGTTGAAAGACGGCCGTCGGAAGCCCGCAGTCGCGTTGCGCTAAACCAATCTCGAGGGAGCGAAGGTTCGTTTCTTCGAGCGTCAGCATACGTCCGCCTTTGCAACTGGGTCGAGTTCTGGCGAACGGCAAATTGGTCAGAGACCTGGCCTTCCAGGTTGAAACGGAAGACGAGGTCAAAACCCTCCATCAGACATGGAAAGACGCCGCAATTGTCATCGAACAGGAGCTGGAGAAGGCCGTCTTCGGCCTGACCTTCGTCGCCCTTGACCCGGACGGGCACCGAATTCGTGTCAACCTGCCGGACGGGTGATTGGAGCCGGCCCTGGTGAGGCAGCGAAACGGTCAAAGGCGTGGGATGAATTGAAAGGAGGGCTTGAGCCTGGCTTCAAATCCAACCAGTGACTGGCACAGTCCTATGGGGCTAAGCCGTGGCCTAGCCCCATTTTAGGCCGTTGAAGCCAATATCACTCAGGGACTGACGGGTATTTCATCCCGGCGACTTCTTGCATAAGCCGGATCACCTGGGTGCTGTATCCCGCCTCGTTGTCATACCAGACGTAGAGGACGAGGCGGTTGCCATCGACGATCGTGGCCTGGCTGTCGACCACACCGGCATGGGTGGAGCCGACCAGATCGGATGAGACCAACTCGGTTGACGCCGTGTAGTCGATCTGGTCCTGCATCGGGGATTGTACGGAAACCCCTCGCAGGTAGTCGTTCATTTCCGTGTCCGTCGTCTCACGCTGAAGGTTCAGGTTCAGGATTGCCATGGAGACATTGGGAACCGGCACCCGAACAGCGTTGCCGGTCAACTTGCCCTTCATTTCAGGCAGGCACTTTGCCACCGCACTTGCCGCACCTGTGCTCGTCAACACCATGTTCAAAGGTGCGGACCGACCACGGCGATCCCCTTTGTGGTAGTTGTCGATCAGGTTCTGGTCATTGGTAAAGGCGTGGATGGTTTCCACATGACCGTTCTCGATCCCGAACTCATCGTTGATCACCTTGAGCACGGGCGTGATCGCGTTGGTCGTGCACGAGGCGGCGCTCAGAATGTCGTCATTCTCGGTAACGTCACCATGGTTCACGCCATAGACGACATTCTTGATGTTGCCTTTTCCCGGCGCGGTCAGAATGACCTTCGAGGCGCCCGGACATTTCAGGTGTTGACCAAGCCCTTCCTCGTCGCGCCATATTCCCGTGTTGTCGACCACCAACGCATTACGGATGCCGTATTTGGTGTAATCCACCTCGGCTGGCGAGTTGGCATAAATCACCTGAATGTAATTGCCATTGGCGATAATTGCGTTCTGTTCTTCGTCAACCGTGATCGATCCTCTGAACGCGCCGTGGACGGAGTCCCGTCGCAAAAGACTGGAGCGTTTCTTGAGATCGCCGTCCCTGCCGCCACGCACGACAATTGCGCGCAGGCGCATTTTGTTGCCGGCACCGACGCGTTCAATCAGCATGCGGGCGAGCAGACGGCCAATACGCCCGAAACCATAAAGAACGACGTCTTGCGGCTCTTGCAAAATGGAGGTTTTGCCGGTGTTGATGCTCGCAAGTTGCTCCTTCACGAAGCTCGAAACATCGCCACCCTGTTCCATGTAGCGGTGGCACAGCTTGCCGAGGTCGACGCGGGACGCGGCGAGGTCCATCTCAAGCATCGCCTTGACGATTTCAAGACTTTTGGAGACTTCCAGCTCCTGCCCGGTAATCTGCAGGCCATAACGGTGTGCCTTGATGATCTCGATTGCGGAGTTGTTTAAAAGGCGCCGCCCAAAAATCCGGATGTTGATGCCGTAATCACGGTAGAGATGACCCACCAGAGGGATCATCTGCTCGGCGGCGGACTGTTGATCCTTCCAGTTATCGAAGTGATTATCCATAGCCGCCATTTCCAACAACTCCCTTATGGTCTTTCCAGCGCACTGATCGGCAGGTTTTGGGGTCCTGACCCCAGGCCGCGCCCGGTGTTTAGCTCTTGTGCAAACACAATGTCCATAAGCAGTTTCAAGATTAATCGATTGAAATCGGAGGAATTTTTTGGCCCGCTTCCCGACCACCGGGAAAGTCGCATCCGGAACCTTACCGACACCTGAAAATCAACACATAGATACTTGGCCTGATCGTAAAAATTCAGGACCGATACTGCCTGTTCGCCGACATCATCAGGTGTGGCTGTTGAGGTCCGGTTTCGGGAAAAAGCACACAGCAATAGATTGACGGAAATGAAGGCACGAAGAGGTTATTCGTGCAGATTGCAGCGAAGGCCCGCTTAGAGCTCGCTTCGACCAACGCTCATGAGATCCCCCGATCCAATTGGAACCGATACGCTCTAATTCGGGATGGAGGCGGCGATAAGCCTGGCGGTCTCGGCCCGTTGTTCCGCCGTATAGATGGCTCCCGGCTTGATCGCGAAGCTGGGAGTGAGGTTCAAACGCGCTACAAACGCCTCGACCGCGACGTCGGCCACCTCACGGGCAGGTGTAAGTCCGCTGGGGCGCCCTTCTCCGACGGGTGCGTCGGAGGCCAGGGTGGATGCGGAAAGGGCATGCAGGACCTCAGGCGCATCAATCAAAGGTAAGGCCTTGAGCATGAATACGATGCTGTCAGGGTCGGCCTGGGGAATTTGTGTCAGTAAACTGGTCCGCGCTTGCCCATCACCCAATGCCGATAGCGCCAGCCGCGCTGCCAAGGCTGCCGGAACAGTGGGCTCCTGTGGTTGCGCCTTAACCAGGCGGGTGCCGGAAAGGTGGTTCGAGAGAACGGCCTCCGATCCGGGCACCAATGCCCCCAGGAGCAATACGCCCCCTTCCGCGTCCGGTGCCGCGAGAGCCGCCGTTACCGCGGCCCGAAGCTGGGCTGCGACGGGGTCGGCTGGTGGGCCATGGGCCAACACGAATTTGAGCGCCGCAGCGCTGGCGCGAGCGCGCAGATCAGCGTTTGGGGCGCCGATATAGGGTAACACGGGCGCCAGCGCCTCTGCACCGCCGACGGCTGCCAACAGATCCACCAGGTCCGATTTCGCGTCGGCGGTCTCCGCCGCGGCCAAGCGAGCAGCCAGGGGTGCCACGGCGGCTGGGCCTGCCTCTACCAGAGCCTTCGAGGAGCCTCCAGCCAACGCGGTTTCGATAACTGCCTCAAGGTTCATGTCGTCTGCCATAGTGCTTCCTGCAAGCCAGGTGAACAGAAACGCCCATGCGGCACATCTGGCCAGGTTGCGGTGTCGAGCCATTAAGTGCCCGACGGATTGATAATGTTGGCCTGAGCGCGCGAAATGAGCTGCCCCGTTCGCACCGCGCCACTTGCGATCAGGTGCGTTGCAGTGCCGCTGTGCGGACTGATCCCACGCAGGTGAATGGTCTCGTGCGCCAGGGTTTCAGCATGGGTTGAGCCGGTGATAACGTCTTGCATCAGGCAGTTTTTTTCACCGGCCAAAGTTCCGGCACGGGTGTTGTTGACCGCAGGTGTCGCATCCTGCTCATACTGCCATACGAAGAAGACATTGAAGTCTGCGGCAGCGTCAGCGAAGTTCGTGACGTCGTCCCATTCATGTTCGGCGGCGGCCACACCCGGCAGGTGGCTGGAAAACCGCACGGTGGCGCCCAGGTTCTGTGGAACCGTTATAATCCGTGCGCTCTTTCTGTACATCCGCACGTTGGCCTGGGTGTCCAGCAATCGATTGACGCCCCGTATCAGGGTGTTGAGGTCGCCAATGTTGCGATTTGTCTTGTGGCCGGCGTTGTCTTTGACATAGTGGAATGCCGTATTGATCTTGACCTCGGTCTTGACCGAGATTTCGAGCATGTCGCTGTTGAGAACGGGCCCCGTAAATCCTGCGTTCGGCACAAAACGAATATACCCCTTGCCGACCTTAAGTCCTTTGATTGTCAAATGATGATCGGCGCCGACGCGGCGATAGGTGATCCTGGCAATGTCGTTGGGGATCAAATCAGGGATCAGGGCTCCGGCCCCCCGCACCACAAGCGTGCGCTCCCACCCCCTCGGGACCATTTGCCACTTGGGTGATGCTGAGGCATCGAAGCCGAACATGGGTATACGAGGGGCGAAGACAATTGGCATACGTCAAGTTCCAAACCGACTATCGTGCTTTAAACGCTTTCAGGGAGCATCTCTTTCTTATGCTTTGCAGCGCACAAGAATTGACGCATCACTGGGCTTCGTATGGCAAGTAACTTCTCTGAAGTGTGGATCGACCTGCCCGATAATGCAAGAGCAACCTCTAGGGCATCGGGAAAAACTTTACACAGCGCGACAAGTAAAGTCGCGACCTGCGAAAGGCCATTTCTTAAGTTCGTGAACGACGGCACAGTCAGCATTTCTGCGATTTGCTCTGATCGCAAAAACGTCAGCTCTCGGAATTATGTTGCAAAACAGAGAACGTCCGATTGGGGGGGCAAAGCGGTCATTGAACCGACAGGTCCCGCCGTTGGCTTTGAACCCTATCGTCTTCAGAGGCTTGCCTAAGAAAGGCCCCTCCCCACCCTCCCGAAGCTCATCCTGCCAATTCGCCGCGATATGCACAACATGCAGGGTTGGCAGGTTTTGCGGAGATTGAGAGCTGTGAAGGCAAATGACATCCGGTTTGGGAAGGTCGGCTCTTCCTGCACTTGCCATTTTCCGTGCACTCGGTTTAAAGCCGGGATTTTCTTTATCGGATTGCACAAGCGACGCTCTTCCCAGACTGATGCCAGTCTCGAGTTAGTTTTTGAGAGATGGCATTTTCATGCCGCGGTGTCCAATACGGGTTGCTCTCCTTTCGCGAATTCTTCTGGTGTGAGCCAGTTCAGAGCCGAATGGGGCCTGAGTGCGTTGTAGTGTTGCCGCCAGTCTTCGATGATGTGCCGGGCTTCTGCCAGGGTCGAGAACAGGTTCTCGTTCATGCATTCATCCCTTTGTCGGCCGTTGAAACTTTCGATCAGTGCATTCTCGTTCGGTTTGCCGGGTCGGATGAAGTGAAGGCCGACCCCGGTTCGTTTCGACCAGTCGAACATGGCCATGGAAGTGAACTCCGTTCCGTTATCGCAAACTATACCGAGAGGTCGTCCGTGCCATGTGATCAACTTGTTCAACTCCCTGGCAACCCGCACACCACTGATCGAGGTGTCAACGATGCTAGCCAGGCATTGACGCGAATAGTCATCGATCACATTCAGGATCCGGATGCGTCGACCATTGCTCAATTGATCATGCAGGAAGTCCGTGCTCCATCGCATGTTGGCCTTGGTTGGCACGGTCATAGGCTGGCGCATGACAGCCGACCTTCGCTTTGGTTTGCGTTTGCAAACCTGAAGCTTCTCCTCGCAGTAGATGCGATGGGTCTTCTTGTGATTGGCCCTGAAGCTCTCGCGCCGCAGCAGGATATGCAGACGGGGATGACCAAACCGTCTGTGGCGATCAGCTAGGTCTCGCAGGCGCTGTCTCAATGCCGTCTCCTGGGGGCGTCTGGAGCGATACCTAACGCTTGAGCGTGCCGCATGTGCAAGACGGCAGGCACGCCTCTCGCTCAGGCCAAACGCCTTCAAGAGCTCGACCACCTTGCGGCGGGCTTCAGGGCTCAGATCTTTTTTAGAACATCCTCCAGAGCCATCTTGTCCAGTGACAGGTCCGCAACCAGCTTCTTCAGCTTTGCATTCTCAGCTTCCAGATCCCGAAGTCGGCGCGCCTCGCTGACTTCCATGCCGCCGAATTTGGCTTTCCACTTGTAGAAGCTGGCATCCGACATGCCGTACCGACGGCAAAGCTCCCTGGCCGAAACACCCGCCTCGTGCTCCTTCAAAATGCCGATAATCTGTTCTTCTGAAAATCTGCGCTTCATCAGTGTCTCCTTCGAAAAAAGAAAATCACTAACTCAACACTGGATCAATCTACGGGGAGAGGGTCGCTATGTAAATAATTCTGGCGACACACAAACCTTTCAGCCAGAAATGGAATGATTAGGTTTCAACTCTTTTGGCGTTATTTGTTTGCAGCAAGCGTTTCTATCGGCAATCTACGCTTTTCTAGAGTCTATATTCTTTGGCGGGGGAAATGCCCCTCACTCCCGAAACTCATCCAACCTTTTCGCCACAATATCCACGAACCTTATGGCGATCTGCGACACTGGTTTGTGCTTGGGGTAGAGCGCCTGGTAAGCGTAGTGGATCTTTGGGGTGAACGGGAGGACAACAACCTGGTTAAATTGCTCAAGGTAGGAGGCGGTGACTGGGTCGACTAGGGCGAGGTCAGTGCCGCCGGTGACTATGGCTCACGAAGCCAAAAAGCCTCGCCTGTAGATTCAATAACACCAATGTACCCATCACCAATTTTGGGTTCCGCTGCAATTTTTGCTAGTACCTTAAGATTGGAATCATAGACAACAGCACCGTCACCATCTTTCGTCCAACGCTTTGCATCCGATAACGTTGTCTCATCACAATTTTGTAGTTGAATTGCGGGAATTGCCACGACGCTGGCCACACTGAAACGGATTGTACAGTTGGTTTCTGTGTCTTCGAACCATAGCTTATAAACACCCTCGACTGAGGCAGGGCGTCCAAAGTTCTTGTCACTATCAGACCTTGCTAGTCCTTGGTATCTATCGATATTCAGAGGTGCATTTGACTCTATCCATGCGTTCCAGTGGATTTCATCCATTGCAACATTAGAGTTGTTGCGCAATGCGTTTATGGCAAACCTTCGAGCTTCTGGCGGTTGATTTTCCGTAGTCCCCCCTTTCTCACCGGCCAGGATTGCCAGAGCCACGTCAACCATCTTGAGATCAAGTTCGCGATTGTCATTCCAAAATCCCAGGATACTTGTAACAACCGCCGCAATGAACGTAAGCGCGGATCCAATCAATGAACCGATCAAAGTGTAGAACGCTATTGTGAGTTTTGTCGGAGCCTGACTTCCGAGATCATTTGTCTCTTCGCCCATATCTAGACCACTCTCTACCTACAATGTAGTGACATGATCAAATGAAGATCAGAAATTGTAAAGCGCACAAACTTCAGGTAATGCGAGCCCTCGCCGCACCTAGGTGGGCCGTTCACTCGCGAAGAGCGCAATCCCCCCCTCACTCCCGAAACTCATCCAGCCTCTTCCCGACGATTTCCATGAATTGCCGGGCGATTCGGGAGACCGGTTTATGTTTGGGGTAGAGCGCCTGGTAGGAGTAGAGGATTTTCGGGGTGAAGGGGCGGATGGTGACGAGGTTGAGGCGTTCCAGGTGGGCGGCGGTGATGGGATCGATGAGGGCGATGCCGGTGCCGCTGGCGACGAGGTGGCCTGCGGCAAGTGACAGCTGGGTTTCCACCTGCAGCTTGCGGTCCACGCCCGCCGCTTCGAAAACAGCATCGATCTTCTGCCGGGTCGGATAGCCCATGCCGAGCGATATGAACGGTTCGCCGTGCATGTCCGCCGGGGTCAGCACCTCTTTCTTCGACAGCGGATGGTCCCTCGGCAGAATGGCGACCTGTGCGGCCGTCAGCAGCAGTTCGGAGGCAACGCTCGGGTGGTTGACGCTGATTTCGGCAAAGCCGAGGTCGTATTGCTGGGAGGCGATGCACTCTGCGACCTTTTGTGAACTGCGGATCTGCAGGGCGACGGAAATGTCCGGCCGCTCCTGGCAGAAACTGCCGATGATCGAGGGTAGAAATTCCAGTGCCATGGCCGGCATGCCGGCAATATGCAGCGTGCCGCGCCGGTAGGTTCCGATTTCCCGGGCCGCTTCGGCAATCGTTTCCAGGCCGATGAAGGAGCGCTCGACCTCCTCGAACAGGGTGAGCGCTTCGGGTGTCGGGGTCAGCCGTTTTTTGCTGCGCACGAATAACGGGTAACCGACCTGGTGCTCCAGATCCGAAATCAGGCGGCTTGCCGCCGGTTGCGACACCAGAATGCGACGGGCGGCCTCGGTCACGCTGTTGGTTTCAATCATGGCGCGAAACGCGTCGAGCTGACGGTGGTTGAGCTTCATGCTGCGATCCGTTGTGGTCCGAAAGAACATAACATTTGCGCATGATAATCGAAAAAATTGGAATTTGATATATGAACTCCGATCCGGCATCAAACGAGTGTGGTGATTTTGAAGTTCGTCTTGTTGAGGCAACGTCTTCCGAAGCGAATTTCAAATTCGAGAACCACACGAGAAACAGAGACTCGCTGGTCACCTTTTTTGAACCTGAAGCTCGTTCTGAGCATGCTGAAAAGTGAGACGACCTTCAGTTCCAGGTGACTGGATATCCGTCCAGAGATGAGGGGAATTCAAGATGCGTGCATTGTTAAGCACCGCCGCGGCGCTGGCCCTGACAGCCACCGTCGTGAATGCAGAGGAAAAGACCGTTTACCTGGCCGCTTACGGCGGCTCCACCGAGGCCCTGTTCAAGGATGTCATCATCCCGAAATGGCAGGAAAAGACAGGTGCCAAGGTTGTTTACGTTTCAGGCAACTCCACCGACACGCTTGCCAAGCTCCGCGCCCAGGAAGGCGCGCAGGAAATCGACATCGCGTTCATCGATGACGGCCCGATGACCCAGGCCATCAATTTCGGCTATTGCGATACTGTTGATGCCGACACATTCGACGGTCTTTACGATGCTGCCCGCATGCCGGACAACAAGGCTGTCGGCATCGGCATCGTTGCCACGGGCCTTGCCTATAACAAGGATCTGTTCGCGGAGAAGGGCTGGGACGCGCCGACCTCCTGGGCTGACCTTGCCGATCCCAAGTTCAAGGGCATGGTCGCCATTCCGCCAATCACCAACGGCTATGGCCTGCATGCCCTGATCATGGCGGCCAAGCTGAATGGCGGCGGCGAAACCGATATCGAGCCGGGCTTTGAAATGTTCGAAAACAAGATCGGCGAAAACGTTCTGGTCTATGAACCGTCTTCGGGCAAAATGTCGGAGCTTTTCCAGAACGGCGAGATCGCTCTGTCCGTCTGGGGCAGTGGCCGCCTGAAGTCTCTTGCCGACACCGGCTTCCCGGGGGCGTTTGCCTATCCGGATGAAGGTGCGGTCAATCTTTTGATCGCGGCCTGTCCGGTCGTCAACTCAGACGTTCCCGAACTGGCGCAGGACTTTCTGAAATTCATGGTCTCGCCGGAAATGCAGCGGTACTTCGCCGTCGAAAAGGGCTGGGGTCCGGTGCACAAGGACACCGAACTGTCGGACGAGGAAATCGGCGCCCTGCCGGTCGGCCCCGGCCGTGTCGATAAGCTGGTGACAATTGACTACACCGTGGTCAACAAGGAACGGGGTGCCTGGACACAGCAGTGGACCCGGCGCATCGAGAACTGATCGATTACCCCTTCGGGATGCGCGGCTCCCGCGCATCCCCCTCCGGCAGCTGAGACGCGACTTATGGCCTTCCTGACACTTCAGAACCTGACCAAATCCTTTGGTGACTTTGTCGCCGTGCAAGACATGACCCTGTCGATCGAGCGCGGTGAGTTCATTTCCCTGCTGGGGCCATCGGGCTGCGGCAAAACCACCACCTTGCAGATGATTGCCGGGTTGCTGACACCGACGGCAGGGCAGATCCTGCTGGACGGCAAGGATATTTCCAGGACGCCACCGAACAAGCGCGGCCTCGGCATCGTCTTTCAAAGCTATGCCCTGTTTCCGCACATGACGGCGCTGGAAAATGTCGCCTTTGGTCTGGAAATGCGCGGTATCGGCAAGGCCGAACGGCTTGAACGGGCGGGAAAGGCGCTGGATCAGGTGAAGCTTGGCCGGTTCGTTGACCGCTACCCGAAGCAGATGTCGGGGGGCCAACGCCAGCGCGTCGCACTGGCCCGGGCGCTGGTCATCGAGCCGCCGGTGCTGCTGCTCGACGAACCGCTTTCCAACTTGGATGCCAAGCTGCGCGAAGACATGCGCATTGAACTGCGCCTGCTGCAGCAGGATATCGGCGTCACCACCATTCTGGTCACCCATGACCAGGAAGAGGCATTGTCCATGTCGGACAGGATCGTCGTCATGCGCGACGGTGAAATGGCCCAGATTGCCGAACCGCTGGATCTTTACGAACGCCCGACCGACCTCTTCGTTTCCGATTTTGTCGGCAAGACCAACCTGATCAACGGCACCGCCTGCGGCCCGGACACCGTCACCGTCGACGGTCAGGAGCTGCCTGCCCCCGGTCACGGACACACGACCGGCGAGACGGTGACGCTGTCGATCCGGCCGGAAAAATTCCGTCTGGCACCGGACGGCGACGGCCATCCGGCAACGATCCGCGCCGCGATCTTCCTGGGTGCGAGCTGGCTCTACCGGGTGGACAGCCCGATGGGTGAGTTGTTCGTTTCGCAGACCAATACCGGCGCTCCGGGTTTCGCGCGCGGACAGGTCGCCCGGATTTCCTGGCCGGCTGAGGCCATGACGCTTTTTGCCGAGGCCGCGTAGATGACCGGGTCCCGCTTTTCAGCCTATCTGATGACCGCCCCCGGGCTGGTCTTCTTTGCCGCCCTTCTGGGCGTTCCCATGGTACTGACCTTCCTGCTCAGCCTGCATGCCTATGACTTTACCGCGGGCGTTTTGCCCGGCTGGACGCTAAGCAACTATGTCGATGTTCTGGGAGATCCCTATTTTCACAAGATCTTCGCGCGCACCTTCGGTCTGGCGCTGCTGGTCACGGTTCTCTGCGCGCTGATCGGCGCTCCCGAGGCCTATGTTCTCTCGCGCCTGCC
>NZ_JAILWL010000211.1 GCF_025698965.1 Roseibium sp. | reverse complement strand
CCATCGATGTGATGTTACCGAGCGTGACAAGACCGCCCTTCTTGTATTTTGACGAATCGACCGCCAGCAGCGTCTTTCGCGAACGGTTCATGGCGCATTCCACGTTCGAGACCTCCCAGTGGTCGTCATCGCTCATCTCGCCGCTCGGCTCGATGCCGCTGACCGAGAAGATCGAAATGTCGAAGCGGAACCGGCTGATGAAGTCGGATGTCGGTTCCCCGTAGACAGACCCGTCCACATGCCTGACGAAGCCTCCTGGGATCGCGACCGTGAAATCGCGACGATCTTTCAACAGCATGGCGGCAGCAAGGGAATAAGTGACGATTTTAAGGTCACGTCTTTGATTGAGGGCACCGGCAACGGCTTCGCAGGTTGTGCCTGCGTCAATGAAAACCGAAGCTCCGTCTTCAACCAGCGAGGCGACCTTGTAGCCAATGCGTTGTTTGACGTCGGTCGATTCATGCCGACGCTGAAGATAGTCTTCGCTGTTCAAGGCGCTGACGTAAGCCGCACCGCCATGGGTTCGGCGAAGGCGCCCCTCCACATCCAGCAGGTTGATGTCGCGGCGGATGGTTTGTTCGGAAACTGACAGTTTCTGGGAAAGATCCTCGATCCGCTCGTATCCGGATGATTTGAGAATTTTCAAAAGCCTGTCTTGTCGCTGTTGCTTTCCCGAAGCAGCCATTTCTGCGTTTCTCCTTTGCCAACAGATATTTAAATCAGCTGCGTCTGCGTCTGTCCATGTAAGAGTTTGTCTGAAATATTACAAAAATCGCCGTTTTCACATAATAAATGTAAGAAAATTTACATCGTAATGTCATTAAACTAACATGAGTCGTCGCATAGATGGCGTCGGGCTTCATCTATCGCGGCATTTGGGAGGTATTCATGTCTGACAAGCTGCAAAAATTCGTTGGAAAGTTCACCGGTGGAAAATTGACCCGCCGAAGCGTATTGGGCCGTGCAAGCGCCATTGCCATTCTGGCTGCCGTTGCCGGTTTCGCCCTGCCGGATGCCGGCATTGCGGCCGAACCGAAAAAGGGGGGTGACTTTGTCATGGGGCTGAAAGGGGGCGAGAGCACAAATTCGCTCGATCCGGCCCTGTCGACCAGCCACGTAACTGCCAAGGCTCTGCGCACTTACGGCGAGACTTTGACCGAAGTGACCCCGGAAGGCGAAGTCATTGCCCGCCTGGCGGAAAGCTTCGCGCCGCGCGAGGGCGGTAAAACCTGGGACTTCACGATCCGCAAGGGTGTCAAGTTCCACAATGGTCAAGAAATGACTGCCGAGGATGTGCTGAAAACCATGCAGCGTCACTCGGATGAAGATACCAAGTCCGGAGCTCTGGGCATCATGCGCGGTATCGAATCCATGGAAGTCGATGGCGACACGTTCACGGTACATTTGACAACGCCGAATGCCGACCTTCCCTTCCTGCTGTCGGATTACCACCTCGTTATCCAGCCGAATGGTGGCCTGGACGCCCCGGGTGCCGGCATTGGTACCGGACCATACAAGGTAACGGCGGATGAGCCGGGCATTCGGTACAAATTCGAAAAATTCGCGGATTACTGGGACGCCACGCGTGGTCACTATGACAGCGTCGAGATCATCGTGATCAACGACGACACCGCCCGGGCGAACGCCTTGCAGTCCGGCATCGTCCACGCGATCAACCTGGTTTCCCCAAAGACTGCGAAGCTGCTTGGCCGCAGCCCCGAGATCGATATTGAAACGACTTCAGGCAAAGGCCACTACATCTTCGTCATGCATGTTGATACGCCGCCCTTTGACAACAAGGACCTGCGGCTGGCACTCAAGCATGCTGTGAATCGGGAAGAACTGGTCGACAAGGTTCTGGCGGGCTATGGCAAGGTCGGCAACGATTCACCCATCAACGAAGCTTATCCGCTGTTCGACAGCACCATTGCGCAGCGCACCTTCGATCTTGAAAAGGCCAAAGAGCTTTACGAAAAGTCCGGTCATGATGGTTCTCCGATCGTTCTGCACGTTTCCGATGCGGCCTTCGCCGGTGCTCTGGATGCGGCTCAACTTTTCCAGCAAAGCGCGAATGCAGCAGGAATTCCACTGCAGTTGAAGCCGGAACCGGCGGACGGATACTGGTCGGAAGTCTGGAACAAGAAACCGTTCGCAGCGTCCTATTGGGGCGGTCGCCCGGTTCAGGATCAGATGTGGTCCGTGGGGTACCTCTCTACAGCCGACTGGAACGACACACGTTTCAAGAATGCCGAATTCGACGCGATGCTGCTAGAAGCACGCGGTGAACTGGATCCGGAAAAGCGTCAGGAAATCTACGGCAAGATGGCTCGCCTGGTGCACGAGGAAGGTGGGTTGATCAATCCGATGTTCAACCAGTTTATCGACGGTATGGCCACCAATGTCGACGGATGGGAAACAAACCCTGAAGGCGATTTGATGAACGGTTTCATCGCCGTCAAAACATGGTTCGACTAAGGCGGACCGCTCGTGCCTACGCACTTGATCCTGTTGGTCATCCAGCGCTTTGCGCTGGGTGTCCTGCTCCTTCTGGCATCTTCGGTCCTCATCTTCGCGGGAACCCAGATCCTGCCGGGTGATGTGGCTCAGGCCGTTCTCGGACAAGCGGCGACCCCCGAAGCGATTGCAAATCTTCGTGAGGAGATGGGGCTCAACGAACCGGCAGTCTCCCGATATCTGAGTTGGCTTCTGGGGGCATTGCAGGGCGACTTCGGCACTGCACTGACCAATGGCGCGGACATCGGATCGGCAATAGCCAAGCGGCTCAGCAACACATTGTTTCTGGCCTTCTGGGCAGCACTTGTATCCGTTCCTCTTGCGATCCTTCTCGGCCTGATTGCGGTCCGCTTCCGAAATCGCTGGCCGGATCGGCTCATTTCCGCAGTCTCGCTTGCAACGATTTCGGTACCCGAATTCGTCATCGGCTATCTGTTCATGTTCTTCGTTGCGGTCAAACTGCGGTGGGTGCCGTCGGTCTCCATGCTCAACGACTCCATGAGCCTGGGGCAGAAACTGCAATCCATCGCTCTGCCGGTCATTGTCCTGACATTCGTTGTGCTTGCACACATGATGCGCATGACCCGTGCAACCATCCTCAACGTGATGGAGGCACCCTACATCGAGACCGCCGAACTCAAGGGATTGTCCAGATTCGCCGTGATTTCGCGGCACGCCCTGCCAAATGCCGTTGCTCCGATCGTCAATGTTGTGATGCTCAACCTGGCCTATCTTGTCGTCGGTGTTGTCGTGGTCGAGGTGATTTTCGTTTATCCCGGCATGGGCCAGTATCTGGTCGATCATGTCGCCAAGCGGGACATTCCTGTGGTGCAGGCCGCAGGTCTGATTTTTGCCAGTGTCTACATTCTTTTGAACATGACTGCGGACATTATCGGCATCGTCGCCAATCCCCGTCTGAGGCACCCCAAGTGAGGCTCGTGTGATGATGCGAATTCCACTGAGCGCCCTTATCGGGCTGACTGTTACGGCCTTCTTTTTTGCCCTGGCCGTTTTCGCTCCCCTTGTCGCCCCTTATGGGATCGGCGAGATCGTCGGAGACGTCTGGGAGCCGATGTCCGCCCAGCATTGGCTCGGAACGGACAATATTGGCCGGGATCTGTTGACGCGGATGATTTACGGCGCACGTACCACGATCTTCATCGCTTCTGCCGCTACTCTTTTGTCCTTCACGCTCGGAACGTCTCTGGCACTGGCGGCAGTTGTTCTCGGTGGCTGGGTCGACATGGCACTGTCCCGATTTGTCGATCTGATCATGACCATCCCGACGCTGATCTTCGCGCTCGTCGTGCTCTCCGTAATGCCGGCCTCAATTCTGATCCTTATCGTGTTGATGGGTCTTTTGGACACAACACGTGTCTACCGGTTGGCGCGTGCGGTGGCGGTCGACATCAATGTCATGGACTACGTTGAGGCAGCCCGATTGCGCGGGGAGGGGACAAGATGGATTGTCCTGCGCGAGATCCTGCCGAACGCACTGTCGCCGCTCGTTGCCGAACTGGGCCTGCGGTTCATCTTCATGGTGCTGTTTGTCTCTACGCTGTCGTTTCTTGGTCTTGGCATCACGCCGCCGGAAACCGACTGGGGAGCGATCGTGAAGGAAAACAAGGAAGGCCTCGTCTATGGCATCCCGGCAGCCCTTGCTCCCGCCGTTGCCATTGCGACTCTGGCGATTTCGGTAAATCTGGTGGCCGACTGGGTTCTCAACCGCACCGCCAGCCTGAAAGGGGGCCGCAATGCGTGACAGTGTTACTCATAGCCTGGTCGACATTCGCGGTCTGAAAATCGGCGCGACCGTCTTTGCGCCGGGTGAAAAGCCAAGGGATATCGAGATCGTCCACGGTGTCGATCTCACTCTTGAAAAAGGCAAGGTGCTGGGTCTCATCGGCGAATCCGGCGCTGGCAAATCCACAATCGGATTGTCGACGCTTGCTTATGGCCGGGGCGGGATCAAGATCACCGGCGGGGAAATCTTCATCAATGGCGAAGACATCCTGAAAGACAGCACCTCCGATCTCCGGAATCTGCGTGGGCGCAAGGTGACCTACGTGTCGCAATCCGCGGCGGCCAGCTTCAACCCATCCAAGCGCCTTATGGACCAGATTGTCGAAAGCTGTCTCAGCCACGGTCTGTGTTCGCGCAAGGATGCCGAACGCCGCGCGATCCGGTTGTTCGAAAAGCTCGGACTGCCTGAGCCGGAAACGTTCGGCAATCGATATCCGCATCAGGTTTCTGGCGGGCAATTACAACGGGCCATGACGGCAATGGCGCTTTGTCCGGAGCCGGATCTGGTGATCTTTGACGAACCGACGACGGCTCTGGACGTGACCACACAGATCGACGTTCTCGCCTCCATCAAGGAAGCCATCCGAGAGACAGGCGTCGGAGCCATCTATATCACCCATGATCTGGCAGTCGTGGCGCAGGTCTCCGATCACATCATGGTGCTGCAGCATGGCAGAATGGTGGAGTACGGTACCACCGACCAGATCATCAACAACCCATGCGAAGACTACACCAGGGCTCTGGTTTCGATCCGTTCGACGATCCATGACGAGACCCCTTCCCGAGGCCAGCCGGTACTCAAGCTCGAAAATGTTTCGGCCCGGTACAGGGGGTTGAACTTCGATGTCGTGAAAAACGTCTCGGTGGAAATTCATCCCTCGCAAACACTGGCTGTCGTTGGCGAGTCGGGATCGGGAAAGTCAACGCTTGCACGCGTAATGACCGGGCTGCTGCCGGCGCGAGACGGGACCATAACCTTCAACGGAGACATCCTTCCCACGGCACTCGAGGACCGCAGCAAGGAACAGCTTCGCGAGTTGCAGATGATTTATCAGATGGCGGATGTGGCGATGAACCCGCGCCAGACCATCGAAACGATTATTGGCCGTCCCCTGGAATTTTACTTCGGCATGAAGGGCGCTGAAAAAAGAGCGCGGGTTGTCGAGTTGCTGGATGAGATCGAACTTGGGGAAGGTTTCCTCAAGCGGTATCCGGCGGAACTTTCCGGCGGTCAGAAACAGCGCGTGTGCATTGCCCGGGCACTGGCGGCCAAACCGAGGCTCATCATTTGTGACGAGGTCACCAGCGCGCTCGATCCGCTTGTGGCGGACGGCATTTTGAAACTCCTGTTGAATTTGCAGGAAATCGAACAGGTCAGCTATCTCTTTATCACCCATGATATTGCCACGGTGCGTGCAATCGCCGATATGATTGCGGTCATGTACCAGGGCAATGTCGTCCGTTATGGTGCAAAATCGAAAGTGTTGTCGCCGCCGTTTGACGACTACACGGATCTTTTGCTTTCCTCGGTCCCGGACATGCGCCTGGGATGGCTTGAGGACGTTATTTCAACCCGAAAAATGGACAGTGCAGGCAACTGATGGACAATCGTCTTCTTCTGATCATCCTGGATGGTGTTCCCTGGCGCAACTGGCGATCTCTCTTCGGCAATCTGGAAGGCTGGGTCGACAGCGGCGACGCCCGTGTCTGGAAAATGCGTTCGGTTTTGCCGTCGATCTCCGCATCCTGCTACGCCTCGATTCATACGGGCGTGACGCCGGCTGTTCACGGCTCTGCAGGCAACGCCAATGTCTTCAGGCTCTCCGTTCCCGATATTTTTTCCGAAGTGCGAAAATCGGGCGGCGTCACCGGTGCAGTCACGCATTCCTTCTGGTCGGAATTCTTCAACAGGTCCCCGTTCGATCCGGTCCGCGATATCGAATATGACGAACCCGACAGCGTCTCCATAAACCATGGACGCTTTCACACAATGTCTGGTTACGGTCACGATAATCAGATGACGCCATCGGATGCGGATCTGTTCGCAACGCTCACCATGCTGTGCAACCGCTTCAATCTGGATTACGGCATTCTGCACACCTGTACGCTCGACAGTATGGGGCATCGTTTCAGGCATGAATGCGAGGAAATGGATCTCGCCTGCGCGCGTTTGGATGAAGCGCTGGCGGTCTACTTAACCCGTTGGCGTTCTGCCGGATATGAAGTTATCGTGACAGCCGATCATGGTCAAAACGACCGTGGACATCATGGCGGGCGTAGCGAAGAGCAGCAGGATTTCGCGCTCTATTACTTCGGCAAGGCAGCCGGCCCGTCACCCGAGACCCTGCTACGCCAGACGCAGTTGGCGCCGACTGTTCTCAAACTCATGGGAGTACCTATCCCTGAAACGATGAAGGACGAGCCCTTTCTTTTGTGAGTATGGGCCGAATCCGGCGGAAGATCTGGACATTCAATGACAACAAGACAATTGATCAGTGATTTTAAGGCCGTCCTTTTCGACAAGGACGGCACACTTTTTGATTTCAACGAGACCTGGGCTCATTTTTGTGACCGCATGTTTGACGCGCTCGCCGGAAACGATGACGGACTGAAAAACCGGATGGCGGATATCTGCGGTTTTGACAGGAAAAGCCGGACATTCATTACCGGCTCACTTATCGTCAACGCCAGTGCGGATGAGGTGAACGAAGCCTGGTCGGAGTTGCTTCCCGGTCGCAGTCTTGAGGAAATCATCAGACTGAACCACGATATCTATGCCGATTTGCCTGTGTTCCCGACCTGCGACCTTTCCGGTGTGATGACCAGCTTGCGGGATTTCGGGCTCAAGCTTGGCGTTGCCACAAACGACTATGAACGAGGCGCCGTCACGCAGCTGCAGGAAGCATCGGCTATGACCCTGTTCGACTTTGTCTGCGGCTCCGACAGCGGCTATGGCCGGAAACCGGAAGCGGGCATGGTGCACGGATTTTGCGAGCGCATGAGCATCGAACCGGGACAGATCATCTTTGTCGGCGACAGCACCCACGATATGGACTGCGCCCGAAACGCCAAGGTGGGTCTCAGCGTGGCCGTCCTGACCGGCCCGGCATCCGCCGAGGAACTGGAAGGCCACGCCGACGTCATTCTACCCTCCATCGAAAGCCTGCCGGATTACCTGGATCGATCGGTGAAACACTGAGCGCAAGTGACCTCTGAGGCCGCTTCTTTCCGGCACCTTGCTTGCCCCCCTCGCTTTTCAATAGCTCAGTTTGCGTGTCACTTCCCGTCAGGATTGCTAAATGCTTCTGAAGCCGTAATGATTGCAGGGGAGCGCGGCGCCGGCACCGCCATCTTGATATTAACGGCACTGGCGGAGGCAGGCGTGCATTCCATTTACTCACCCCGAAACCTAAAACAGGTTTTTCATCCCGATCACCGATTACTGCCGGTGACGCTCGCGTTCTGTGCCTGCTTTGTCGAACTTGTTTGTATTATCGGGCTGTTCCACACGTTTACTGCCGTCATCACCGGCTCTTTCGTGATGCTGTTCGTCAACATGGTCGACAGACCGTCCTATCTGCCGGTCAACATCACGGTGATTACGGCTTATCTTTTCATGAGTTTTGTATGGTACGCCTTGATCTCCTGGCTGAAGGGGCGCAACGCCGTATCGCTTCGCGGTCTGTTTACCCTTGAAGCTACCCTTGTCGCGGCCTTCATGCTGTTTGCGGGGCTGTCAGAACCGCTCCCCGGACCGGCCGCCATTCAGACGCTGGTCTCCGTCTGTCTGGCGACATCGGCCATGTCCCTTCAGGCGGCAATCATGACCGAAGTCCTGAGCATTCACGGCCCGACTACCTTCATGACCGGCAAGACCAACCGCCTCGTCGCGGGCCTTTTCGACGGCTGGTTTGGCGGCCGGGAGACCTTCAAGACCCATGAACAGGCTCGTAAAACGGCGATCAGCACCGGCGCAACCATGGCGGCGTTTGCAGCGGGTGGTTTCGTTGGTTCCATCGCAATGAAGCTTCTGGGGTTTTGGGCACTCAGCGTTCCCTTCGTGATCCTTCTGACGGTGGCCTTGAGCCAGACCGGTGAGCATGAAGGCACCACCGAAGCGCGAGTATCGCGCTGAAAGACCGGAAGGTCAGGGTCTGTTTCCGGTGTTCGTTTGCCTGGCATCAGCATAGCGATACCGCCGCGCCGGAAACGGCACGACGGTTACGCCTTCCGAACCAGACGAGGACCGTTATTCGAGAACAGCGCCGGTCGGCCTTGGCGTTGTTGCGGTTTCAGGTGGCAGTACCGGGTAAGTGACTTCCGGCACCTGTCCGGTCAAGGCTTCAAGAAACGCGACCACGTCATCAACCTCTTCCTCTGTCAACTCCGCACCGAGTTGCGATGAGGCCATAATCTCGACGGCGGTCCTGAGGTCCCAGACGATGCCGGAGTGAAAGTAGGGGGCGGTGACGGCGATGTTCCGCAACGGGGAGGCGCGGAAGACATATTCATCATCGGCGGTTTCCGTCACTGCAAACCTGCCCTTGTCGCCTTCGGGCAGAACATCGGCACCCGGTTTTTCAACCAGTCCGAACGGGTAGTAGCCCTGGCCGCCAACATTGACGCCGTTGTGACAGGCCGTGCAGCCGGCATCCATGAAAACACGCAATCCGGCTTTCTGGGGTTCGCTCAGGGCATTATCGTCGCCGTTCAGCCATGCATCGAATGGAGCCGGCGTAATCAGCGTTGCTTCGTACGCTTCTATGGCCTTTGCGAAATTGTCGAAAGTGACAGGCTCGCCTTCGCCGGGAAATGCCTCCTGGAACCAACCGACATAATGAGGCATGGAGTTCAGCGTCCTGACCACATTCTCCGGCGTGTTGGCCATTTCCACACTGGCCTGGACCGGACCCTTCGCCTGTTCTGCAAGGTCGGCGGCCCGGCCGTCCCAGAATTGGGCCTCGTTGAAGACCGAGTTCAGCACTGTTGGCGAGTTGCGCGGACCTTTCTGCCAGCCATGGCCGATGGAGGTGGACATGTTGTCATCGCCACCGGTTGCCAGATTGTGACAGGAGTTACAGGAAAAGACACCGGATGCAGACATACGGGGATCGAAGAAAAGCGCCTTGCCCAGTTCGATTTTTTCCGGCGTTACGGGATTGTTTTTGAAGGAGGGAACAGTCGAAGGTACGGGTTGGAACATGTCCAATGCTTCGGATCTGAGATCCTCCTGCGCGTAAACGGAACCTGCAAAGAGGCAGCCGGCAGTAACCAAAGACGTCAAAAGGTAGTTCATTGCTTGAGTCTCCGAGGTGGGAGGGGTTGAGAACAACAAGCTGGTTCGGAAGGAATTCTGTTCTTTAGAACAGTTCTAATTATCGCATTGTCGCAACAAAAATCTTTTGATCTAGCTCAATTAAAGGTTGCGGCAGACTGGCGCGGGCAGTGTAAATGCTGGGCTGCTGCGCGCGGTCTCGAGGCGCGGATCAGTCCGGTCGGGGGACCGGCAAGCCGATAATCCTTCCCGACGGACCAAAATCAGCTTTGAGGTGATGCGAAAAGAATCAGGCCATGAACCAGCCGTGGTTCGATAGGTCCAAGCTGGCTCAAATTGGCAGATGTCAGACCGGCTGACCGACGTCGATCCTGTTTCCGTCCGGATCAGCAATGACAAATGCCTTCAAGCCGTAGTCCTTGGTCTTCAGGCTCTTGATGATCCGCAGTCCGTGTTCCTCGCATGCCCGATATGCGGCCTCAGCGTCGGAAACCAACATGTGCGCAACATTGAAGGATGGTGCCTTGTAGTCCTTTTGCAGGCTCAAATGCAGCTCGGCATCGTCCTTCTTCAAGATCATGAAGCCGACCGGATTACCGTTTTCGAAAACCTTTTCAAACCCGAAGACGGATCTATAGATTTCAAGCGATCTTTCAATGTCGCTCACGGCAATCATTGCAGCAACACGGCCGAGCCGAAACCGACGGCTTGTTTCATCAGACATGGGATGCTCCCTGGTCATAAGAGGCGAATTTTCTGAAAAAGCGGTCGGTGCCAGCTTCAAAAGAATGATTAGTCGCGGTTCAGGGCAGTGCCTGAAATCATCGGTACACTGTCATTCAGAACTGTGCAACGGGTTCTCTTCAATCAGATCTGTCGCACTTTGATCAGGCATCGCTGAACAATCGAATTGATCCATCGTCTCTTTGTCGCAACCGAGGATTATTAAACTTGAAAAACATACTCAAGTTTAATAATCACCAGTCAATTCAATCAGCCAGCCTGGATTTCAACTCCCAAGCCAGCGCATGCAATCCCGAAAAGAAGCGATGTGTCGAAAAGGTCGACGCACCTGCGCACTGCGGCTGCCGGCACGTGCGGACATTTCGGTACCATATAGGAAAATCCATTTGTCGATATGAGACCCAATCCCAAAATCCTTCAAAAACTCAGACGTCGACCGGTACTGAGTTCCAACATGCCTTACGGTCAGTCTT
>NZ_JAILWL010000210.1 GCF_025698965.1 Roseibium sp. | reverse complement strand
ATTGTCCGTGAATCAATGCGGTGGCTTTTTCCGGTCCCGTGATGGTCTCAATCACCCGGACCAGCAGCTCTATTTTAACCCGATCAGCTATAGTCTTGCCCCGACCAATGCCAGAACCCGGCTGTCGATCGACCCGTTTAACGGGTTCATCATTTGTGCCCAGCCTGCCCGACCGACCAGTCGGGGGCGGATCGATATCAAAAGCACAGACAGCGCTGTCGCACCGAAAATCCAGCCGAATTCGCTGGCCACCGAAGAGGACCGACACACGGTGATCGCCGGCGGTCAACTGTGCCAAAGACTGATGAAGAGCAAATCGTTGACTTCATTGGTCGCCGGATCTGTTGCACCACATCTGACTGAGCTTGATGACGAAGGCATTCTTGCCGATTTTCGCGCCCGTGCGACGACAGTCTATCATCCGGTTTCAACCTGTCGAATGGGCGAAAACCGTGAAACCACAGTCGTGAACAGTCGACTGAAAGTTCACGGCGTTGACGGACTGCGCGTCGTCGATGCATCCGCCTTCCCGAACATTACATCTGGCAATACCAATGCCCCAACCATGATGCTGGCCCTCAAGGGGGCAGATATCATTCTTGAAGACCGGAAACGAACCAAACCATGACAGCACTGGACCTTGCACAAGACTATCTGACGAGAGGCAAACTGCACGACCTCCCCGAGGGTCATTTCATCGACGGCAAGTTTACACCTGCCGGCAATCGAAAAATGGAAAGTTTCGACCCGGGCCGGGCCGAAATATTCGCCGAATTCTCACTGGGTGACGAAGCCCAAATGGACAAGGCTATCGGTGCGGCAGAGCGCGCTGCCGGTCACTGGCGGCAAGTTTCACCGCCAGAACGCTGCCGCATCCTGAACAATGTGGCGCGCCTTTTTCGGGAAAACGCCGACCGCCTGTCGGTCCTTGAAGTGGTCGACAGCGGCAAGACCTTGGCCGAAGCACAGGGCGATGTTCAATCCTCTGCGCGTCTTTTCGAGTATTACGCCGGCGCTGCTGACAAACTCGATGGCCGCTCGGTCAATCTCGGCACCGCCTACACCGCCTTCACCGTGCGCGAACCGGTCGGAGTGACCGGGCATATCATACCCTGGAACTACCCCACATCGACCTTCGCGCGTGGTGTCGCCCCTGCCCTTGCAGCTGGATGCTCCGTTGTTGCCAAACCCGCCGAAACAACACCCTTTACCGCGCTTGTCATGGCCGAACTTCTGAGCGAAGCCGGCGTTCCGGACGGACTTGTAAATGTCGTCACCGGTCTCGGATCTGACATTGGCGCCCAAATGGCGCGTGATCCACGCATCAAGCAACTGACCTTTACCGGCTCGGTCAACACAGGCGTCAGTGTTGCACAGACAGCGGCTCCAAATGTTACCCGACTGACACTGGAGCTCGGCGGCAAGTCGCCGTTGATCGCGTTCGAGGACGCGGATCCTGAAAAGGTTGCCGATGGTGCTTACTGGGCGATCTTCTCAAATTCAGGCCAGATCTGTTCGGCAGGCTCGCGCCTGATCCTGCACAAATCAATTCGCGACGACGTCCTAGCCATTTTGACTGAACGGGCGCTCGCAATCAGAACCGGCCACGGTCTGACCTCACCCGATATGGGTGCCGTCAATTCCAGGCAGCACCTGGCCCGCATCAAGGCCCACGTGGACGCAGCCAAGGCTCGCGGTGCCAATTTGCTCGCAGGTGGTGATGTCGCCACCGATTTGGATACGGGCAAGGGCTGGTTCTTCCAACCGACAATCCTTGCCGATCTTGCCCCGAATGACCCGGCGGTCCAGGAAGAGATCTTCGGACCAGTACTTTCGGTGCAGAATTTCGAGACGGAGGACGAAGCAGTCTCACTTGCAAACGGAACTGAATTCGGCCTGATTGCCAGCGTCTACACAAATGATGTCGGTCGCTCGATGCGCATTGCCTCAGCGATGGACTGCGGTCAGGTGTCGGTCAATGACTATTGGGCCGGCGGTCTTGAACTTCCTTTCGGCGGCAACAAGAAATCCGGCTACGGTCGAGAAAAAGGCTGGGAAGGTCTGGACGCTTATACCAAAGTGAAGTCGATCACCATCAGCAACGCCAGCTAGAGCGTAAGGTCATGAAACTCGAGCAAATTGAAACCTTTGTCGTCGGCAACCCTCCACCTCGTCACGGTGGACGTTACTTTATCTTCGTCAAACTGGTCACGGCCTGCGGCATTGTCGGTTATGGCGAGATCTATAACGCGACCTTCGGTCCACATCTTGTGGCGGCGATGGCAAAGGATGTCTTTGAGCGTCAGTTCGATGGCGAAGACCCTCATCATATCGAGAAGCTCTGGCGCAAGACTTACGGTGCCGGATACACCCAAAGACCGGACGTGACGGTTATGGGTGTGCTGTCGGGTCTGGAAATGGCCTGCTGGGACATTGTCGGCAAGGCTGCCGGCAAGCCTGCTTATCAGCTTTTGGGCGGCAAGGTTCACGAACGCCTGCGCTCCTATACCTATCTCTATCCGGCAGATGGCGATGTCTATCCTGATCCGGCTGAGCCCAATGTCTACAACGATCCGGATATTGCTGCGGATGCTGCTTTCGACGCTGTAGAACAAGGGTTCACAGCTGTGAAATTCGACCCGGCCGGCCCCTACACGATTTATGATGGCCATCAGCCAAGCCTGGAGGATCTGGACCGGTCAGAACACTTCTGCCGCGCCATTCGCAAAGCTGTCGGAACGCGTGCAGATCTTCTGTTCGGTACGCATGGTCAGTTTACTGTTTCAGGTGCCAAGCGCCTGGCTCGCCGACTGGAGGCCTACGATCCGCTCTGGTTCGAAGAACCGATCCCGCCGGAAAAGCCCGAGGATATGGCGGAAGTTGCCCGATTTACATCCATTCCGGTCGCCACCGGTGAGCGGCTTTGCACCAAATACGAGTTTTCGAGGGTACTTGAAACAGGTGCAGCAAGCATCCTGCAGATGAATCTCGGCCGGGTCGGCGGTCTGCTTGAAGCCAAGAAGATTGCCGCCATGGCGGAATGTCATTCGGCCCAGATTGCACCGCATCTTTATTGCGGTCCGCTTGTGGCGCTCGCCAACATCCAGCTTGCCACCTGCAGCCCGAATTTCCTTGTGCTGGAATCTATCCGCACCTTTGACGGATTTTATTCCGAGCTGCTGAAAACGCCGATCCGTTGGGATGAAGGCTACGTCATTCCTTCCCCCGAGCCGGGGCTTGGCCATGATCTTGATGAAGAGGTTGCACGCGCAAACCCTTATACAGGCAAAGAGCTGCATCTCGGTCTTCAGGAAAGTCCTGCGAACCCGCTTTGAATACAAATGGGTGTTTCAAAGTGAGGTTGGTCCGGATCACTCCGCCTTGGCAGGGAGATTAAATCTGATAGTGGACGAAAAGTGCCACTTCCCCGGCCTGAAATCATAAAGGGTCGAGATCCGGCACCACGCGTCCCCGCACGGAACGGCCATCGTGATCAGTTCATTTGCACTGAGGGGATAGACCCCCGCAAAATGCGGTTCAGTGATGATTGCCGAGAACTGTTGCGGCACACCGATATACATATATTGGATGGCTTGCGCGCGATCGGCATCATTGGTCGCACTCTTATCGCGAGCTGGCCCGGGACCAATTGTGACGCTACAGGAACTCAGATTTCCGTCGTCGTCGTACTTGATCTCCCATGCTGGGTGACCTTCGGCTGCGTCCGCCTCGCTGTCGCCGGTTTTGGTGATTGCGTACCAGTTCTCGCCCCAGTTTTTCCCTCCGAATCCAAGAGCGTGGATGTCACCGCGCGCGATGACGAAGCCTTTGGGAGCAACCTCCGCAAGCGTCTTGTTACCCCGGTACAGAGAGTTGCACACCATTTGTGTCACGCGATAGACGGACCAAAGCCCTGCAACATCCTCGGTTGGTTTTGCAATTGTGAGGCGGCCAAGAACAACGGCATAATCGCCCTGACCGTCAGCGCCGAGTTCAGGCCAATCGCGTTTTCCCGCCTGGCCGGCGGGACCAAACCCAGGACGATCGATCGGTGCGCCCAGATTATCGGCACCGAAGGTAAAACTATCCTGCGCGGCAACGCCTGGCGGCCGAGCAAATATTGCCATGGCCAAGACAAACGGTGTTGTGAAGCCCGGTATCCATCGTCTCTTCCGGCGGTTCCCTGGTACGGAAAACTCTCGTCTTTTGACCGACATCTCCCCCCCTATCGCACGGGAAGCATACGGCAAACTGCGCAGCGGCACGACCCAATGCCAGTGACAAAATCCGATAGGGTTGAAACTTCCGCAGATACCGATGTCGGTGCAATCGCCAGTTTCTCTTTTTTCGCCATCGTCAACGCGCTCAGTTTGAGAAAATGACAGCAAGAAGCAAAGAGTCCGCTTTTTTGCGGCCAATTCCACGTTGTGAAAACACCAAACCCGCCACAGTTTCAGGCTCGGATTTTCGCCTGATCGGGATTTGCGGTACAATCGCATTGCCAAGGAAGGTAAATGCAAACGCGGAGTAATCTCATGGCGCGTGTGCGAACCAGGTTCGATCTCTACAGCCAAACCATCTCGAATTCGGCGGTATCTGATATTGACGCAGAACCGGACCCGGGAAAGAGATTTCGCAAATACGCTTATACCATTACAAACTCGGAACAAGCAGCCATCGAGGCGCAGTTCAAAGAAGCCGACACACCTGAAAAGCAAGCAACCACTGGGCAAACAGTAGCAGTCCATCTAGATGCAGAAGTGGTTGAATTTTTCCGGAAGGCAGGTGGAGATTGGAAGCGTCGGATCAACGAGGCATTGCGAGCCTCATTGAAACTCCATTGAAGCTCCAAGCGCGCACTCTAGAGAACAGGGATCGGTAGTCCACGCGCCTTTGGACTTTGGACAATGCGGCTTGACCATCTCAAACCACTTGGCGAACGCAGACAGGAAGAGGTAGATGGCAATGGTAATTCCGTTACGGTTCCTGGCTTTGCATCTTGCTCTGTTTCTTGTGGTTCTGGCGTCACCGGTCAGGGCAATGACGGAAGAAGAGCAACAACGCTGTGTATGGAGCTGCCTTGCGAATTTCGGCCCAAACACGAACCCCGCTTATCATGAGTGCGTTAAGGACAACTGCCTGGCCGGGAGCAATTCAACTGGCGAGACCGCAGCAACATCAAAACCATCCGTCGCCGCTGTTACTTCGCGCTGGTCGGCAGGCACAACGTTCGATGGAAAAGCTCAATATGCCGGCCTTGGCGACGCTGATGGCACTTACGGCTTCTATTACCTGTGCGACCGTCAGGGACGAAGCGAGATAATGCTCGTCGGACTTCAAGGTCCTGCCGCGACAATGCACGTCACCGTCGACGGTGTCGACTTCCCACATACATTTGAAAAGGGTTCAGGCGGACACACGACCGCGATCGCATCCGACGCCCCGCTCATAACAGCGCTCAGTCGTGGCTCTGCCATCGAAGTGCGAAACCCTTCCGGGATCCTGGTAATTCGGTATGGTCTTCGCGGATCTTCGAAAGCGATTGCCACGGCTATTGCAAGCTGCAGGTAAAACCTGGCGATGCACAGGACCATTGCCAAGGAACCTTGATAAACAGGCGTTGATACCGGCTACGAAGCAAATACGTTTTTATTTGTTACCAATTCTCACGGCATTTCCGCCTCCCTTGGGTCAACAGAACCAAGGAAGGCGGATAACTCACCGTGAGTGCCTAAAGGGCTGACGCGAAGAAACGCCTATCGGTTCAGGCCACTTTGGCCTTGAATTCGATCCGGCGGCGGTGCAGCACCGGTTCCGTGTAGCCGTTGGGTTGCCTGGTGCCTTCAAAGACCAGCTCGCAGGCAGCCTGGAAAGCGACAGAGGTGTCAAAATCGTTCGCCATCGGATGGTAGAGCGGGTCACCGGCATTCTGGTCGTCGACGACCCCAGCCATCCGCTTCATGGTTTCCATGACCTGCTCCGCGCTGACGACTTCATGATGCAGCCAGTTGGCAATGTGCTGGGAGGAGATACGCAAGGTGGCGCGGTCTTCCATCAGGCCGACATTGTTGATGTCCGGAACCTTGGAGCAGCCGATCCCCTGCTCCACCCAGCGCACAACATAGCCGAGGATACCCTGTGCGTTGTTGTCGAGCTCGGCCTGAATGTCTTCAGGTGTCCAGTTTGGCCGTCCGGCAACCGGAATGGACAGAATGTCTTCCAGCCTTGCCGCCTCGCGCGCTTTCAGTTCAGCCTGACGATTGGCAACAGAGACCTGATAATAATGCATGGCGTGCAGCGTAGCTGCGGTGGGGGACGGCACCCATGCCGTATTGGCACCGGACATCGGGTGACCGATCTTCTGTTCCATCATCGTATGCATCAGGTCCGGCATTGCCCACATGCCTTTGCCGATCTGCGCGTGACCTGGCAGATCGCAGGCAAGCCCGACATCGACATTGTTGTTCTCATAAGCGCCGATCCAGGTCGCAGCCTTCATGTCGCCTTTGCGGATCATCGGACCGGCTTCCATGGAAGTGTGCATCTCATCACCGGTACGGTCGAGGAAACCGGTATTGATGAAGAACACCCGATCCTTTGCCTGACGGATACACTCCTTCAGGTTCACCGTGGTGCGGCGTTCCTCGTCCATTATGCCCATTTTGAGCGTGTTGCGGTCCAAACCGAAAGTGTCTTCAACCCGGTTGAAGATTTCGGACGCGAACGCAACCTCTTCCGGACCGTGCATTTTCGGCTTCACGATGTAGACCGACCCGGCGCGGCTGTTGAGGTTCCGTCCGTTCCGACCGATGTCATGAAGTGCGATCAGCGCAGTGATCATGCCGTCCAGCAAACCTTCCGGCACTTCATTGCCGTCCTTGTCCAGAACCGCATCGATTGTCATCAGATGACCGACATTGCGGACAAGAAGCAGTGAGCGGCCATGCAGCGTCAGCGCATTGCCATCGGGCGCGGTGTAATTCCGGTCTCCGTGCATGCGACGGGTGACGGTATCGCCACCCTTTTCAAAGGTCTCTTCCAGGTCGCCCTTCATCAGACCGAGCCAGTTGGAATAGACGACGACCTTGTCTTCTGCGTCGACTGCTGCGACGGAATCCTCGCAATCCATGATGGTAGACATGGCCGATTCCAGAATGACGTCCGAGATATGCGCCTTGTCGTTCCGACCGATCGGATGCTGACTGTCGACATTTATTTCCAGATGAAGACCGTTTTTGACCAGCAGGATTTTATACGGCGCGGAAGGGTCTCCTGAATATCCGGCAAACTGAGCCGCATCCGCCAAAGTGGTCAGACCGTTTTCGGTCGCAACCTGCAAACCTTCGTCCAGAACCGCAAACCCGGTGACACCCGACCAGCTGCCGTTCAACAACGGCGCGGCCTCGTCCAGCATCTTGCGAGCATAGGCAATCACTTCCGCGCCACGGGCTTCGTCAAAGCCGCCAGCCTGCGGTTTGGAGCCCATTGCGTCAGTGCCGTAGAGCGCATCGTAAAGCGAACCCCAGCGGGCGTTTGCCGCATTCAGGGCATAGCGCGCATTCATCACCGGTACGACAAGCTGGGGTCCTGCGACCTGCCCGATTTCCGGATCGACATTCTGCGTTCCGACGGCAAAGTTATCGCCTAGGGGGACCAGATATCCGATCTCACTCAGAAACGACTTGTAAGTCGCCATATCAGGTGACCCCGGATTGGCCTTGTGCCAGTCGTTGATTTTTGCCTGAAGCGAGGACCGTTTTTCGAGAAGTGCCTGATTTTTTGGTGCCAGGTCGTGGATGAGTTCGGACAGGCTCTTCCAGAAGTGGTCCTTATCGACACCGGTGTCCGGCAAGGCTTTTTCATTGATAAAATCGTGAAGGACCTCGGCAACTTTCAAGCCATAGGCGTCGATCCGGCCTGTCATTTTTATTTCTCCAACAAGTTCTTTTGTCCGCAGACATTTGCCGTGTGTTTTGGGGTCTAAGCCGCCAGTCGTCAATTGCCCGAGCCTACCCATGACTTTTTCCATTTTGGAAAAGATCCAGGTCATTATCTCTAACAGTATAGGTACGTATACAAAAAGAATGGACTTTGCGTCAGGCCGCAGATCCGATACCGATGTGTGTTCCGCTACCCCTTCCCACAGAAAGATCCTGATGTTCGCGATCGCAAAACGTTTCGGAGACCTGACTTATGGTAACGCGTATCTCATGCTCGCGCTCACGGCCCTGTTCTGGGGAGGCAATACCGTTGCCGGGCGTCTTGCTGTCGGCGAAGTGTCTCCCATGGTCGTGGTCTTTCTGCGCTGGGTGATCGTGGCCGGTATTCTCCTACCGTTTCAATGGCCGCGTATTCGGGCCGAGTGGTCGGTCATGCGTCCCTATTTTCCACGCATGGTCCTGATGGCCGCATTCGGGTTTGTCGGCTTCAATTCCTTGTTCTATATCGCCGCCACGCAGACGACCGCCGTCAACCTCGGGATCATTCAAGGCTCCATGCCGGTCTTTGTTCTGATCGGGTCGGTTCTTGCCTTCGGAACAAAAACGCGGTTGCTGCAGGTCGCCGGTATCCTGCTGACACTTGTCGGCGTAACACTGATTGCTGCCCAGGGCAGTCTGGACACGTTGCTGGCACTTGCCGTCAATCCGGGCGACGGCATCATGCTGACCGCCTGTGTCCTTTATTCCGGTTACACGCTTGCGCTTCGAAACCGTCCGCTTGTCTCGGGTCTGACATTCTTCGCAGTGCTCTCCGCGATCTCCGCAGTTACATCCATACCCGGTCTGGTTTTCGAATTGTCGACGGGTACCGCACAATGGCCAACCCAGCATGGCTGGGGTGTCGTTCTTTACATTGCCCTGTTTCCGTCCTGTCTGTCCCAGATCTTTTTCATGCGCGGGGTGGAGCTGATCGGACCGGCACGTGCAGGCGTGTTCATCAACCTGGTGCCGATCTTTGCCGCCGTTCTGGCCGTCTCGATCCTGGGAGAGCCATTTGAGTGGCATCACGGCACCGCTCTTGCGCTGGTTCTTGTCGGGATCTGGCTCTCGGAAAGAAAGGCGAAAGGATGAGTTCAGGTCGCTAACGGATTTCTTGCTGCATAATTTGAATTTGCCGCATTCGCAGGGCACATTGTTTTTATGGAAACACCTTTAATTACAGGCGTCTTCGCGCTTCTGCTGGTCACAACGTCTCTTGTGCAACCACTGGCACGACGGTTCGGGCTTGCTCCGAGCGTCCTGTTGGCCATGGTTGGCACGCTCATCGGTATTCTGGCGACCTATCTCCTTTATACTCCGCGCACAGATGCTTTTAATACGATAGCCAATGTCTTCGTGAATCCCCCCGTGGATTCGGAGATGATTCTCTATGTCTTTCTTCCTCTTTTGCTGTTTCATACATCCCTGACACTGGATATACGCCGCATCCTTGAAGACATCGGCCCGATCCTTGTCATGGCCGTGGTTGCTGTCTTCGTGGCCACCGGTTTTATCGGCTTTGCCCTTTATCCACTTGCCGGAATGTCACTGATCGTCTGTCTTCTGCTTGGATCGATTGTCGCCACCACCGATCCGGTCGCGGTTGTTGCGATTTTCAGAGACATCGGCGCTCCTGCAAGACTGGGCCGGATCGTGGAAGGCGAAAGCCTTTTGAACGATGCTGCTGCCATTGTGATCTTCGTCATTCTCCTGGGCATATTGACGGGTCACCAGAGCCTGAGTGCGGGAGAGGCGGCAATCGCGTTTGGCCGCTCATTCATTGGCGGCCTTGTGATCGGAACCGTTCTGGCACGCCTTGCCGTCGGCCTTCTGCCCCTGATGCGCGACCTGCCTCTTGCTCAGGTGACGCTCAGCCTGGCGCTTCCCTACGGAACCTATGTTCTCAGCGACCAGTTCGTTGACGTCTCCGCCGTGGTGGCGGTTGTCTGCGCCGGAACGGTGTTCAACCTCTATGGACCATCCCGCATTCATCCGTCCAACTGGCAATTTCTGCATTCGGTCTGGGAGCAGCTTTCCTATTGGGCGGCTTCCCTGATCTTTCTGCTGTCGGCAATCCTGATCCCGAAATTCGTCGAAGGCTTCACTCCGATCGACATTCTGTTGTTGCTTGTGGTGATCATCGCAGCACTTGCGGCAAGAGCGGTGGTTATTTTCGGTCTGCTGCCGATCCTGAGCCGCATTGGCGCCGGACAATCAGTCAATAACAAATACAAGACCGTGATCCTGTGGGGTGGCATGCGCGGCGCTGTTACCCTGACACTGGCACTCAGTGTTTCCGAACATACCGGCCTGGAGCACGAAGTTTCCGGTTTCATCACCAAACTGGCGACGGGATTTGTGCTGTTTACGCTGCTCGTCTACGGCACCAGCCTCAAACCGCTCATCCGCCTTCTTGGCCTGGATCGCCTGAATGCACGTGACGAGGCCTTGCGAACCCAATTTCTGGCCCTTGCCCTTTCCGACGTGCGCCAGGAATTGGAGACAGCGGCAAAGGACTATCACATCGAAGAGCGTGTCTCGGGAAACGTGCTCAAGGACTATGAGGACCGGGCTGCCTCTGCCGCGTCAGAGACCAACAAGCTGGAAGAGCTCAAGGACTGGGACCGCGTACGCATTGGCCTGATCGCACTCGCGGACCGGGAACAGCAGCTGGTTCTTGAGCATTTTCATGAAAAAACGATATCCGGACGGTCTGTCTCGCGCTTCCTGACCCTGACGGGTCGTATTGGCGATCTGACCCGCAGCGATGGTCGTGCAGGGTACATCAAGGCAACCCGCCAACCGCTTAAATTCGGTTTCGCCTTCCGGTTC
>NZ_JAILWL010000021.1 GCF_025698965.1 Roseibium sp. | reverse complement strand
AGCGCTGAAATATCGCGTGCAAGCATGACACCAACCTTGTCGGCAAAAATCTCTTCACCTTCGTTATCGACGACGCCGCAGCGGTCACCGTCACCGTCAAATCCAAGGCCGACGTCGGCACCGACTTCCAGAACCTTGTCCCGAAGCGCGTGAAGCATCTTCATGTCTTCCGGATTCGGGTTGTAATGCGGGAATGTGTGATCCAGTTCGGCGTCAAGCGGGATGACTTCCGCACCCAGGGCTTCCAGGATTTTCGGTGCGAATGCACCGGCCGTGCCATTGCCGCAAGCCGCGACCACCTTGATCGGGCGCTTCAATTTGGGGCGATCGGTCAGGTCCTTGAAATAGACATCCGCGAAACCGTCAACGAAACGGTAGCTGCCACTGCCTTTCAGATCGAACGCAGCTTCCAGGACGATTTCCTTCAATCGTCCCATTTCGTCCGGACCAAAGGTCAGTGGACGATCGATGCCCATTTTGACACCTGTCCAGCCATTGTCATTGTGTGATGCCGTGATCATCGCAACGGCAGGAACATCCAGCGCGAACTGGGCAAAATAAGCCATGGGAGACAGGGCCAGGCCGATGTCATGTACATTGACACCAGCTGCCAGGAGGCCGTTGATCACCGCCATCTTGATGGATGAGGAATACCCCCGGAAATCGTGTCCGACGACAATGTCGGGTCGCACACCGCGTTCGTGAATGAGCGTACCAATGCCCATCCCCAACGCTTGCATGCCCATGAGATTGATTTCTTTCTCAAACAGCCAGCGGGCGTCATATTCCCTAAAACCTGTCGGCTTCACCATTGGAAGGGTTTCATATTCCAATGTATTGGGGGACAAACTCGGCACGGGTTTCGGAAACATAAAAGCCTCTCAATTTGAAAAAGACGAATGGGAGATTGGAGAAAACGGCTACGACATCAACTGAATTACTGCACCAGTAATAGCGTGCCGTCAGAGATGTCAAACCGTTTCAGCTGATTGAGGACAGACATGCCGAGCAAGGGTTCCCCCAAGCTCTCGTCTTCCAGAACAAGGGCTTCGATGTTTATCAAGCGAATTTCACCGATCCGCAAACCATCAATCACTGCTCTTGCTCCATAGACTGTTCCATTGGCTGTCCGGACTCCATACTTAAAGTCCGAAGGAGACAGAAATATGCCAATATCTTCCGCAACGGATTCAGGCAATGCAGTGACAGTCGCGCCTGTATCAACCAGCATATCGACCGCAAAGTTGTTCAGGTAGGCATCGGCCACGAAGTGTCCCTGGCGATTTATTGAGATCTGGTGGACCCTGTCCTCAGTCTCATCGGTGTTTTTCCTGGACTCGGAAATCAGATTGTTGGTCGCGGCAACCTGGCTTTCCAGAAGACCGGGCAAGAAAGGCGAGGCGCTGACGCAAACCAGAAAAATGAAGACAAACCGCCACATTCCGTACCTTCGCTCCTAACCGCACGGCCGAAAGGTTGATGAAAGCGCAGCTTTATCACGGTTTCCTTAGCAGGCTGTAAAACCGTTTCAGACAATTTGATCTGCCAGATGTCGAATAGCCTCCTTTGGCGGGGCGCTTGACTGGGCTCCGGTTGCCGTACAGGCGAGAGCTCCAGCCGCAATTCCCTCTTTCAGAGCGCGCTCGAAATCCGCCCCCTGATCGAGCCCTGCCGCCATGGCTCCGCAAAACGCATCCCCTGCGCCGGTCGTGTCGACAGCGTGGATTACAGGCGACCTGAGCTCTATGCGCTGATCAAGATACCCGGCGACAACTCCCGCAGCCCCAAGCGTTACCACAACCGAGCGGGAGGGTGTCGTCAGCTCGTCCACAAAAGTACTTGGATCGTTCGAGTGGCCAAGGCGGGCAGCAATTTCAGCAGCTTCGCTTTCGTTGACGACCAATGTGCCGATTTCGTCCAGGCAGGCAAAAAGATCACCTTGAGGAACAGGAGCCGGGTTCCAGAAAACCGAAGCCCCGGCTTGGCCGGCAAACGACAGAGCTTGCCGGAATTCGTCAAACAGCAAATCTCCCTGAAGCAGCAGCGTATCTTGCGGTGACAGTGCAGATTGAAGCCAGCTCGATTCGATCCGGGCGTTTGCTCCGTTGGCCTCGATAATCTGGTTCTCGCCTGATGGGTCAATTCCGATGAAGGCGAGTCCCGTTGTCCCATCGAGTGTACGAACAGCGGACAGGTCCACTCCTGCTTCGCGCAAATTTGTCAGGGCCGGCTCTGAAAACGCGTCCCGGCCGACCGCGCCTACCATTTTCACGTCTGCCCCGGCCCGTCTGGCAGCGAGTGCCTGATTGGCACCTTTGCCCCCCGCAAATGTCTGATGATCCGGTCCGGCGACAGTCTCGCCTGCTTTGGGGAGCCGAGGTACCGCAACGACAAGATCAAGATTGATTGAGCCGAATACCGTAATCATGCCGCCTCCCCTTTTCATCAAAGGTTAGGTCATACGCTCATTGACCGCCAAGAAAAAAAGCGCGAAGACCTGCTCCGCGCTTTTGTGGGTCGGCTTCAAACAAATTACTTGGTACCATACATCCGGTCGCCGGCATCTCCCAGGCCCGGGACGATATAGCCTTTTTCGTTCAGTTTCTCGTCGATGGCAGCAGTGTAAATCGGCACATCCGGATGCATTTCATTGAATTTTGCGACTCCTTCGGGAGCCGCCAGAAGGCACAGGAAACGGATGTTGTTGGCACCGCGTTCCTTCAGCTTCTGAACTGCAGCGATAGCTGAGTTTGCCGTTGCCAGCATCGGATCCACGACGATTACCAGACGCTCGTTCAGGTCTTCCGGCGCCTTGAAGTAATATTCGACCGGTTGCAGCGTTTCCGGGTCCCGGTAAAGACCGACATGGGCCACGCGTGCAGAGGGTACCAGTTCAAGCATGCCTTCCAGGAGACCATTGCCCGCCCGCAGGACAGAAGCAAAGACCAGCTTTTTACCGGCGAGCATCGGGGCCTGCATTTCTGCAAGCGGTGTTTCGATGGTCTGGCGCACGATCGGCAAATCCCGCGTGACTTCGTAGCAAAGAAGCGTTGAAATCTCACGTAAAAGGCGCCGAAACCCCTGCGTAGACGTTCCCTTGTCGCGCATGATGGTCAGCTTGTGCTGTACCAGCGGGTGGCTGATAACATTGGCTCCGGACATATCTGCCTCTCTTGAGTTTGGGTCCGCGTCATGCCGGACCGATCTATTCATAATTCCATGTTCGGGACCTATGCCCCGAACGGCAACCAAAAAACAGACCCCGGGTTCAGAAATTGCCCGAGTTTTTTCCTGTATGCCTCATTCTGTTGCAAAACTCTGTTCCCGGCACGACTTGAACCACCTTCCAAAATGCAGGTCAGCGGCAGCTGGTCTGCCGGAACCTCAAGCTCGTCGCGCAACAGATCCGCAAGCTTGTCGATCAATGCGATGCTGACCGCCCGGATTTCGATCATCCGGTCTTGCGCGTCCTGTGCGCTAACGTCGATATCCATGTCCCGGATCTTCATGACCCCGGTATCGAGAAACAGAGCGGCATGAGTTTCGTCCGACGGTCCAGTCAGACATTCCAGATCCACAACCTCCAATCCCGCCCAAGCATATGGCTCCAGCATGGAATAGACCATTTCCTGAGCTGACAGGTGAAAGGGAACTATCTGATCAGTCTCTTCTCCCGGTGTTGCGTAATGACGAAAGCTGTCACCAAGCATGATGTCGTCCGATTGTGCGCCGCCGTCCCAGACCGGGGCAAGCGCCTCCAGGAGATTGTCCAGAAACCTTGTTGCGCTGACGGCCCCATCGCATTCCCGCGCCAAGCGCGTTGCAAGAAGACCCGGTCTGGTCACATTGCCTTCGCAAAACAGATCCGGGCGCAGGGCGAGGGCCTCTCCGACGCGCTTGAGATGTCGTTGCATGCCTTCCAGCAAACCAGCATCTTTTTCCAAATCCCATTGAAGCCCTGAGGCGAGCTCCTCCAGGTCCAGACGGATTAGCGTTTCCGCATCAACACGATAGGGATCCGACATTTCGCCGGAAAATGATCCGGCGGCAAACATATGAAAAGCCGCAAGTGAGGAGGCCTGTTTTCCGGTCGCCGCAGTCGCCGTCATCGGGTCATTAAAAACCCAGTTTTCCGGACGTTGCGTATTCATAACGCAGGCGAGAACAGCAAGGTCGGCGGAAGCGGACAGCATCTCTTCAGCCGTTTCAAACGCGCGTGCGTTTGCCAGCGCCCCCCAACGGTCAATCCCGCTTTCTTCAAAATCCCGCCAGATGCCGTAGGGCGGGATCTGAATATCGGGATAGTTTTCCTTGGTCGTTTCCAAAACGTTCAGCAAGACGGATCGCAGATCGCTTGCATCAGCCGCCACATGCTTAAGCTCGCCAACCAGCGCCAAATCCAGAAAGTGATGCGCCTTACGACGGACAACGTCCGGATCGAAGAGTTTCAAGGCCGGGTTTTTGTCAGTCATCGAACCGATCCCGTCAGTTGTCTTCTGCAGTCTGATTTGCACTGTCGAGGCGTACAAGCAAACGAGTACGGGTCGCCTCATCACAGAATGCGGCCTCGATCGCCGTGCGGGTCACCGCCATCTGATCTTCGTGCGACCAGTCAAAGGTTGCGGCAACCGAGGCATATTCCTTGCCAAGAGTTGTGCCGAAGAAAGGCGGATCGTCAGAATTCAGCGTGACCTTGACACCTTCACGCCGCAACATATTGATCGGATGAAACCGCAAATGCGTGTAGACACCAAGAGAAATGTTCGAGCCCGGGCACACTTCCAGAACAACGTCTTCATCTGCAAGCCGCTTGACCAGGTCTCTGTCTTCAATGGCACGCACACCGTGGCCGAGACGTTTGACACGCAGGAATTCCAGTGCGGCAACAATGCTGTCCGGACCTCCAAACTCACCGGCATGGGCGGTGGTTCCCAGGCCAGCTTCTGCCGCCATTCGAAAAGCTTTGGAATAATTGGCCGGGTGGCCGGAGCGCTCGTCGCCCGCAAGGCCGAAACCGGTCACCATCGGGTGAGGGTTTCCGATAACTTCCTGGACAACCCGTTCCACCGAGGATGCTCCGAAATGGCGCACGCCGATCGCAATCATTCGTCCCTCGATCGCGGTGTCGTTCTTGGCCCGTTCCATTCCTGTCGCGAGCCCCTCGACATAAGATCTGTAGGACAGGCCTGCAGCCTGGGCATGGTCTGGCGAGATGAATATCTCGCCGTAAATCGCCCCTTCCGCGGCCAGCATGCGAAAATAGGTTTCGGCAAGAAGCGCATAGTCGGCCGGTGTCTTGAACACCGCACTCGCCGTGTCATAGGCCTTGAGGAAGGTGGTAAAATCCGTCCAAAGGTATTTTCCCGAACCATCCAGTACGGACGACACATCCAGACCGTATTGACCCGCAAGTCGCTTCACCAGCGATGGCGGAGCCGCCCCTTCGATATGGCAATGCAGTTCAGCCTTCGGAACCGTAGTGCTCACGCTCATGTCTGGCTATCCTTAACTCTGTGAAACTGGTTCAGGCCAGACGGATTTCTGCCCGTGTGAACCATTTCGCTTTCCGTTGTATCCGTTGCATTGGCAACGAAACCAATTCTGCATTTCTCGCGGTCGAAGCGCCTGTTTCAAACTCTCCCCTGAACGCAAGACGGTTCACAAGAAGCTTGTGCCGTTCGGTCCCTGGGCAACACCGAGGTGTTTAGCGACACTTTCACCGATATCGGCAAAAGTTTTCCGTCCGCCGATGCCCCTTCCCTCAATGCCCGGTCCGGTCGCGATCACCGGAACATTTTCACGTGTGTGATCCGTTCCCCGCCACGTCGGGTCACAACCATGGTCGGCTGTGAGGATCAGCAGATCTCCCTCACGCATTCTGGCGATCAATTCCGGAAGACGTTGGTCAAAGTGTTCAAGGGCAGCCGCATAGCCTGGAACATCACGGCGGTGACCATAAAGGGAGTCGAAATCGATGAAATTCGAGAAGACGAGATCACCGTCCTCAGCCATATCCATGGCCGCCAGCGTCTTGTCGAACAGCTGATCGTTGCCCGCCCCTTTCAGGACTTTGGCAACGCCCTGATGCGCAAATATGTCAGAAATCTTGCCGACGCCGATCACGGTTCGGCCATCAGCAGCCAACCGATCGAGAAGGGTCGGTTCCGGTGGCAGCACCGAATAGTCGCGCCGATTTGCGGTGCGCTCGAAAGTGCCCGCAGTTTCGCCGGAAAACGGGCGTGCTATCACACGCCCGATGTTATAGGGGTCGGCAAATTCGCGTGCGATCTCACACAACCGGAACAGCTTTTCGAGGCCGTACTGCTCCTCATGCGCGGCGATCTGAATAACCGAATCCGCAGACGTGTAGAAAATTGGCTTGCCGGTTCGAACATGCTCGTCACCCAGCTCGGCGATTATCTCCGTACCCGAGGCGTGTTTGTTTCCCAAAATACCGTCCAGGCCCCCTTTCTCACTGATCTTTGCAATCAGTTCGTCCGGAAATGTCGGAATGGTCTCCGGGAAGTAACCCCAGTCGAAACGCACCGGAACACCAGCAATTTCCCAGTGACCGGAAGGTGTGTCCTTGCCGTTGGAAACCTCGGCGGCATATCCCCAGAGACCTTCCGGTTCGCCGGAAAACTCTAAGCCCGGAACATCCTTTCCGGTGGACAGTCGGCCCGCGGCCCCAAGGCCCAACCGGTCCAGGTTCGGCAGCGAAAGTGGTCCATTGCGCAGACCATCGCGATCGCCCTGCCCGCTTGCGCAACGTTCTGCGATGTGTCCCAAAGTATCCGACCCGGCATCGCCAAAAGCGTCCGCGTCTGCGGCGCCACCGATGCCGAAGCTGTCTAGCACGCACAGAATTGCACGAGGCATGGGCATCTCCTCAAATTATTCTTTTGCCGGCAAAGGCCGGAGTGGCACCGGAAACCATTTCCCGGCACCAATATTTTGTTTCAGGGCGCGATGCGGTCAACAACGCTCGGGTAGTCCGTGACATCTGCCGCGGAGCCAATCTTGTAGGCATTGCGGACAACAACAGCTGCCGCCTCGGCTTCTTCTTCCGTTCTTGCATGAACAATCGCCAGCGGCGCATCCGGATCGACGGTGTTGCCCACCCCAGCCAGGTCGGTCAGCCCGACAGCTGGATCAATCACATCTGCCGCTGCCCGGCGTCCACCACCAAGGGCCACAACGGCAACGCCGACAGCCCGCGCATCCACTTCCGTGACCACGCCCTCTTGCTCGGCATAGATCGGTGCAACGACAGGTGCCTTTGCCAGGTAAAGCTCGGATTTTTCCATGAAGTCCGCGGGGCCACCGAGGGCATGGACCATCTGTCCGAATTTTTCGGCAGCTTCTCCGCTGTCGAATGCTTCGCGCATCATGTCCGCACCGGCTTCCGCTGTGCCTGCAATGCCACCGGAGGCAAGCAATTCGCCGCCTTGAGCGACCGTGACATCCCACAGGCGATTGTCGACGGCTGTTCCCCTCAGGAAGTCAACCGCGTTTTGCATCTCAACAGCATTGCCGGCGGCCGAGGCCAGCGGTTCGTTCATGTCAGTCAGCAGAGCCGTTGTCCGCAGACCGGCGCCATTGGCAACCAGCACCAGACTTTCGGCAAGCGCTCTTGCTTCCTCGAGCGAGGCCATGAAAGCGCCGGAGCCCCATTTGACGTCAAGCACCAGCCCCTGCAATCCGGCAGCCAGCTTCTTGGACAGGATCGAGGCTGTGATCAGGTCGATGCTTTCCACCGTGGCCGTGACATCGCGGATGGCGTAAAAACGCTTGTCGGCCGGTGCCAGATTGCCGGTCTGACCAATAACGGCGCAGCCGACTTCCTTGACCACCTTCTTGAACAATTCATTGTCCGGCTGGGTCTTGTAGCCGGGAATGCTGTCGAATTTGTCGAGTGTGCCGCCCGTGTGCCCCAATCCGCGCCCGGAGATCATCGGAACGGCGGCGCCACATGCAGCAAGCGCCGGCGCGAGCATCAGCGAGACGTTGTCGCCAACGCCGCCGGTCGAGTGTTTGTCAAGCACGGGCGCTTCAATGTCGGACCAGTCCATGACGTGACCGCTGTCGCGCATGGCAAGGGTCAGTGCAACGCGTTCGTCAATTGTCAGCCCTTTGAAGAAGACCGCCATGGCGAGCGCGGAAACCTGACCTTCCGTCACCGATCCGTCGGCGAGGCCTTTCACAAAGAAAGCGATTTCCTCCGCGTCGAGGACACCCCCGTCGCGTTTCTTTCGAATTAGTTCCTGCGGCAGCATTTTAGTATCCTTGATTGGCCGTCGGTTCCTTGCCCTCAATCGTGGCAGTCAACGCATCCAGAAGACCGCTTGCGCCGAAACGGAATGTGGATGCGGATACCCAATTATGGCCCATGATCCTGTCCGCCAGCGCCAGATAGGACGCAGCATCTTCTGTTGTCTTGATGCCACCGGCCGGCTTGAAGCCGATGACACGTTCGGCGTCTTCCCGGCGAGCTTCCTCGATTGCCGTCAGCATGATCTCAGCAGCATCCAGCGTCGCATTGACAGCAACCTTGCCGGTGGAAGTCTTGATGAAGTCGGCTCCGGCTGCAATCGCAACATTCGAGGCTGCATGGATCAGCAGCGGATCCTTGATCTCACCCGTTTCCAGGATCACCTTCAGGATCGCCGGCGCAGGAATGATCGCCTTAATGCGGATGATCTGCTCCTCGGCAAAGCCTTTGCGGCCTTCCACAAAAGCCTTGTAGGGCATCACGAGATCAATCTCGTCAGCACCATCGGCAATTGCCTGGCGGGTTTCGGCCACAACGGCTTCGGTATCTTCTCCGCCCGCCGGGAAGTTGACCACGGTTGCGACCTTGACGCCGGTTCCGGTCAATTCCTTCACGGCCTGCGCGACAAAACGCGGCCAGACGCAAACGGCGGCAACGGAGCCGTGATCCGTAACTGTGCGGCCAGTCAGCCTGGTAATGTCTTCAGCCGTACAATCATCATTCAGGTTGGTCAGGTCGACCAGCCCAAGCGCCCGTTTTGCAGTTTCAATCATGTCACTCATTGACCGATTTCCTTCACAAACGCCCGCACCAGCTCTTTCATGCGCTCCATGCCCTGCAACGCGACCGATTTGGTTTCATCGTGAGAGAGGCCATGGCTCTGCATGCCTGCGCCGTAGTTGGTGATGATCGACATTGCCGCAACCCTGAGCCCAAGGAAACGCGCCATGATCACTTCCGGAACGGTTGACATGCCAACGGCATCGGCGCCAAGCAGTTTGGCCATGCGTATTTCTGCCGGTGTCTCAAAAGACGGACCGGAGAACCACATATAAACACCCTCTGCAATCGGATCGCCGGTTTCCTCGGCAACCTTCTTCATGGCCGCGCGCAAATCCGGGTCATAGGCCGCACTCATGTCAAGGAAGCGTTTTTCGTCCTCCTCGCCGATCAGCGGGTTCTTGCCGGACCAGTTGATGTGATCGGAGATCAGCATCGGAGACCCCGGCGCAACTTCTTCACGCAGGGAGCCGGCGGCGTTGGTGGCAAGCAGAATTTCACATCCGAGCTCTTTCAGGGTCTCGACCGGTGTGCGCATGACAGTCGGATTTCCGCCCTCGTAGTAATGCGCCCTTCCCGACAGAATCACGACCGGCACTCCTGCCAGCGTGCCAGCGACAAGTTCGCTGGAATGAGAAGTCACGGTCGACACCGGAAACTCGGTCAGGTGGGAATAGGGAATGCGAACGGCATCCTCGACTTCCTCGGCCAATGCACCGAGACCGGATCCGAGGATCATGCCAATCTTGTAGGAGCCCTGACGGGCAGCGCGGACGATTTCCGCGCACTCACGGCCAAAACCACTCATCGAGGGTCAGTCCTTTTCATGCTCTAGTTCAAATGCGGCCGGCAGCAGTTCATCCAGAGTGAAACTGCGCTTGATGCCATTCAAATCAGCGACGTGAACAACCAGATTGTCCGTGCCGAATTCGGCGAACCGCTGACGGCAGATGCCGCAGGGTGTGCACAAGGCCGCGTCACCGATCACGACGGCCTCTTCGATTTCCCGGTGCCCGGCAGCGATCATTGCACTCACTGCACCGCCTTCAGCGCAGACACTCACCGGATAGGAGGCATTTTCCACGTTACATCCCGTAAAAACCATCCCATCAGGGGTACGGAACGCCGCACCGACCAGGAAATTCGAATAAGGGGCATATGCCTTTTCGCGTACTGCCTTGGCAGCGTCGAAAAGCGCGTTCAGATCACTCATGAGCGCTCCTTCAGATATGGAATGCCGGCTGCCTTCGGCGGGATCGCCTTGCCAATGAAGCCGGCCAGCAGGACCACTGTCAGAATATAGGGCAAGGCCTGGAAGAACTGGACCGGGATCTCGCCAATGCCGGGTATTTCCTGACCCTGCATGCGGATCGCAGTCGCGTCCAGGAAGCCGAAAAGCAGACAGGTGAACATGGCGCTGGCCGGTTTCCACTTGGCAAAAATGAGGGCCGCCAGGGCAATGAAGCCTTTACCGGCTGTCATGTTGACGCCGAAACCCGAACCTTGCGCAATCGACAGGTATGCCCCGGCGAAGCCACAAAAGATACCGCAGGCAATCACGGCACGATAGCGGAGCCAGGTAACTGAAATTCCGGCCGTATCCACGGCTGCGGGACTTTCACCGACAGCACGCAGACGCAGACCAAAGCGCGTGCGGAACAGCACCCACCAGGTCAGCGGAACCGCGAGGAATGCCGCGTAGACAAGAATGTTGTGACCGGAGAGCAATTCGGCATAAATCGGACCGATGATCGGGATCTCGCGAACCTGTTCTGCCAAGGGCCAGGCTACGTCCCGGAACCGCCCGCCTTCAGGCAGCGACGGTGTCCTACCACCCTGCCGGAACCAGGTCTGTCCGAGCAACGCAGTCAGACCAGCGGCCAGGAAGTTGATGGCAACGCCTGAGACAATCTGATTGCCGCGGTTTGATATCGACGCAAATCCGTGCAGCAATCCGAGCGCAACAGAAACGCCAATACCGGCGAGAAGACCGATCCATGCATTGCCGGTGAGATAGGCCACGGTGCCCGCTCCAAAAGCGGCACCAAGCATCTTGCCTTCCAGACCGATATCGACAACGCCGGACCGTTCGGAGTAAAGACCCGCCAAACAGGCCAGCAAAAGCGGTGTCGACAGACGGACGGTGGAATCAAGGATCAGGATAAAATCTTCGAACATGATCACGCCTCCTTCGCAACAAGTGGCCGGGAGGGCGTGAACAGCCTGACAATCGTCGGCCTGAACATGTGCTCAAGCGCACCGGCGAAGAGAATAACGAGACCCTGAATGACGATGATCATGTCGCGGGTGATGTTGGGCATCTCGAAGGAAAGTTCCGCCCCACCCTGGTAGAGCATGCCGAACAGGATTGCGGCCAGGATGATGCCGACCGGATGGGCGCGGCCCATCAGTGCAACAGCGATCCCGACAAACCCGTAACCGGTAACAAAATCGATCAGCAGGCGATGCTGGGAGCCCATGATTTCATTGATCGCCATCATGCCCGCAAGACCACCGGAAATCAGCATGGTGATAACGATTGTACGGACAGGTGAAATTCCGGCATAGATCGCCGCCGTGGCATTGGCGCCGAAGGACCGGATTTCGTAGCCGAGTTTCGTTCGCCAGATCAGCAGCCACACGAGAAGACATGCAGCCAGTGCCACGAACAACGACAAGTTCACAGGCGCATATCCGAAGCCAAACGAGGGAAAAAGGTCATTGAGGAACGGCAACCGACCGCCATCTTCAAACGTTCTCGTCTCCGGCTGCATCGAACCCGGCTTCTTCAGCAAGTTGTTGAGCAGATAGACCATCAACGACGAGGCGATGAAGTTGAACATGATGGTGGTGATCACCACGTGGCTGCCGCGTTTTGCCTGCAGCCATGCCGGAATTAAAGCCCAGGCGGCCCCTGTCGCTGCGGAGCCGATAATGGCAAAAGGCAGCGTTATGTACCAGGGTACGTATTGGTCCAGCGCCAAACAGGCAAACGCGACCCCGAGACCACCGATATAGGCCTGACCTTCACCGCCGATGTTGAACAGGCCTGCGTGAAACGCGACCGCAACCGCGAGACCGGTGAAAATGAAGTTGGTGGCATAGAACAGCGTGAAGCCGATCCCCTCGCCATATCCGAGAGATCCCCAGACAAGGATCTGAACGGCTTTCAGCGGGTTTTCTCCAATGAGGATCACCACCAGACCGGACACCAGGAAGGCGGCGGCAAGGTTCAGGAACGGAATCAGGCCGAAATCGACCCAACGTGGAAGCTGACCGGCAGTCATTGGACGCCCCCCTCGGCAGCATTGTTGTTGTCTACACCCGCCATCAGCAGGCCGAGGTCGCCCTCTTCAGCGTTGGCGCCGCGTTCACCGACAATTCTGCCGTCGAACATCACCAGCACACGGTCGGACAGGGCCCTGATTTCGTCGAGCTCCACCGAGACAAGCAGGATGCCCTTGCCGGCATCGCGCAGTTCCACAATCCGGCGGTGAATGAACTCGATCGCACCGATATCGACCCCGCGGGTCGGCTGGCCGATCAGCAGGACTTCAGGGTCCCGCTCGATTTCACGCGCCAGAACGATCTTCTGCTGGTTGCCGCCTGAGAAGTTGGCGGTTTTCAAAAGCGGATTGGGTGGTCGGATATCGTATTTCTCGATTTCGCTGACCGCCGCTTTCTTGATAGCCCCCAGATCCATCAATAGGCCTTTGGAATAGGCCGGGTCGCGGTGATATCCGAGGATGGAATTCTCGTATTCGGTAAAGCTGTTGATCAACCCCATTCGATGCCGGTCTTCCGGCACGTGCCCCATATTCTTGGCCCGCATATCCGCAGCATCCAGATGACTTGCACCCAGATCAATGGTTTCACCGTTGATCTTCAAAGTGCCGGTCGTTGCGTGACGAATTCCAGAGAGCGTTTCGAGAAGTTCCGACTGGCCGTTGCCGGAAACACCGGCTATCCCGACGATCTCACCGGCACGGACGGAGAAAGATACGTCCTTGACCACCTGCACGCCCCGACTGTCGGTGACGGTGAGGTTTGCCACCTCCATCACCGGCGCCTCGGGCTCTGCCGGCTTCTTATCGACCCTCAACAGAACCGAGCGACCGACCATCAGTTCGGCCAACTCTTCCATCGAGGTGTTCTTCGTTTCGCGTGTCGCAACCATCTCGCCGCGGCGCATGACCGACACCATGTCGGTCGCAGCCATGATTTCGCGCAGCTTGTGGGTGATCAGAAGGACGGTTTTGCCCTGGTTCTTCAAAACCTCAAGGATCTTGAAAAGGTGATCTGCTTCGGCAGGTGTCAGCACACCGGTCGGTTCATCGAGGATCAGCACCTCCGCGCTTCGATAGAGCGCCTTCAGGATTTCCACACGCTGCTGCAGACCGACCGGCAAGTCTTCGATCAGCGCATCGGGATCGACCCGCAACTCATATTCGTCTTCCAGACGCTTTAGCTCGGTGCGTGCGCGCGCCAGACCACCGGCCAGCATCGCGCTGTCTTCCGCTCCGAGAACAACATTTTCCAAAACCGAAAAATTGTCGACCAGCATGAAGTGCTGGTGCACCATGCCGATACCCATGCCAATGGCGGCCTTTGAATCCGGGATCGTCACCTTCTCGCCGTTGACGAGTATGTCGCCATTGTCGGCGTGGTAGAACCCGTAGAGAATGGACATGAGCGTGGATTTACCCGCGCCATTCTCGCCGATGATCCCGTGGATCGATCCTTTTTTGACAACAAGGTCGATGTCCTTGTTGGCGTGAACCGGACCAAAGCTCTTGTTGATCCTGCGCAGTTCAATTGCCGGCGTTTCGTTCATGCCTTCCCCCAGGCCTGACGGTTTTTATTGTTCATTGTGATCTGCCTCGCACCACCAATGCGCATACCCTTAAAAGGGACACGTTCCCTCTGTGACGACGTCGTGGACCTTGATGGTCCCGTCCGAGATTCCCTGCACGGCCGCGTCCGCTGCCGTTTTCATCTCATCGGTGATGAGGCTTTTATTGTTGTCGTCCAGAACCCAATCCATGCCGCCATCGGCAACACCCAACACCCGAATGCCCGGCTGAAACGCTCCATCCTTTTCAGATTGGAAACTGTCGAACACGGCATTGTCCACCCGTTTGCGGATGGATGTCAGAACCTTGCCGGGATGCAGACCGTTCTGGTTGCTGTCCGTTCCGATACCAAGAACATCTGCGTCGGCCGCGGCCTGAAGAACGCCCAGGCCCGTGCCTCCGGCAGCCTGCAGAACGACATCCGCTCCCCGCCTGATCTGGCCTCTGGCAAGTTCACCACCACGAACCGGATCCGTAAACGCCGCCGGAGTGTCACCGGTCATGTTGTAGAGAATATTCAAGTCCGGGTTAACCGACAGCGCACCCTGTTTGTACCCGCACAGGAAGCGGTGGATGATCGGGATATCCATACCGCCAACAAAACCGATCGTCCCGCTCTTCGACGCCATGGCGGCCAGAACGCCACCGATATAGGCGCCTTCCTGCTCCTTGAATACATAGGAGCGGACATTGGGATGATCGACCACCATGTCGACAATCGCAAAATCCGTTTCCGGAAAGTCAGGTGCGACCTGGTCGAGTGCATTGGCCTGATTGAAGCCGATTGCAACAACCGGCGTGTTTCCGCGGCTGGCGAAATTGCGCAAGGCCTGAACGCTCTGAGCATCCCGCTCCAGGGCAAACTCCCGAACCGTCTGGCCGGTCTCCTCCTGAAACCGTTTCACGCCGGAATAGGCACTTTCGTTGAACGATCCGTCGAACTTGCCGCCAACGGAATAAACGATGGCCGGGTCGGCGCAGGCAGCCGTGGCGGTAAACACCACAGCAAAGGCTGCAGCGAAAATGCTTGAATTTTCACGAAACATCCGGTCCCCCGCGAAGGTTGAGCGGTCGATAATTCTTTTAGAAAGAACCTCCGCGTGGCGACACGCGGAGGTCTGATGGGACTTGCCTTAGTTCGGGCAGGACTGGTCGGCCATGTAGTCGTGAACGACGATCTCGCCGGAGATGATCTGTTGGGTAGCCGTTTCGACGGCGGCCTTCATTTCATCGTTGACGAGTTCAGCGTTGTTGTCGTCCAGCGCCCAGTCAACGCCGCCTTCCTTGAGGCCGAGTACCTCGAAGCCGGAAGACCAGCTGTCGTTCTCCGCATCTTCGAATGCCTGGTAAACAGCAATATCAACACGCTTGAGCATGGAGGTCAGAACGGAACCGGGATGTAGGCCGTTCTGGTTGCTGTCCACGCCGATGCCGAGCTTGCCGGCATCTGCCGCAGCCTGAAGAACACCGATGCCCGTGCCACCAGCTGCGTGGTAGACAACGTCCGCGCCACGATCGAACTGGGACTTGGCCAGCTCACCGCCCTTGACCGGATCGTTCCAGGCTGCACCGGTGGTGCCGGTCATGTTCTCGAAGATCTCGGCATCCGGGTTTGCGGCTATAACACCCTGTTTGTAACCACAGGCGAACTTGGAGATCAGCGGAATGTCCATGCCGCCAACGAAGCCGACCTTGCCGGTTTCAGAAGACATGGCAGCCAGCATGCCGACGATGTAGGAGCCTTCATGCTCCTTGAAGAGAATGGAGCGCACATTCGGAAGATCCACGACCATGTCCACGATTGCGAACTGCGTGTCCGGGAATTCCTTGGCGACTTTTTCAACAGCGTTGGCCTGGGAGAAACCGATTGCAACGATCGGATTCATGCCGCGCTTGGCAAAGTTGCGCAGAGCCTGTTCACGCTGACTGTCGTTCTGAATTTCGAAATCGCGGTACTCGATGTTGTAGTCCTGCTTGAACTTTTCCGCACCGGTATATGCCGCTTCGTTGAACGACTTATCGAAACGGCCGCCAAGGTCGTAAAGTACAGCCGGTTTGATGTCAGCAGCCGAAGCGCCAGCAACGGTAACGGCCAGTCCGGCAAGCGCCGTGCCGATGGTTAGAAACTTTTTCACGTATATGTCCTCCGACATGCGGGGGCCTGACTTGACGCCGACCCGTTTCCCCTCGAGACCCAGCCGCTTCATGCGGACTGTGCCAACTGCAATCCGACCCTTGAACTCAGAGCCCTCGCAAGGGTCTCATCCGCCACAAGGTCGGTAATGACACCGGTGCGCAGTGCGGCAAGCGTGGCATCCACCTTGCTTTCCCCACCCACCAGCGCAATCACGCGGCTCCCGCGCACTTCATCGAAGTGCAGCCCAACAGCACATTCGCCGATGGGATTGGGAGCCAATTCGCCGTCGATCATCAGAAAACGGCCCATCAGATCACTGACGGCACCGCCCGACATCAAATTTTCCTGTTCCTGCTTGGAAATAATGCCACGCTGAACGAGATGGCCTTCGTTCTCGACCGAGCCGATACCGATGAGGAAGGCATCCGACTGCCGCGCACGCTCCATGAGATCCTGAACGCTGCGCTGTGTCAGAAACATCGCCTTTTCATCCTGGTTTTCCGCAAAATAAGGGACAGGGAGGTAGTAACCGATACCTCCGGTCCGCTCCTGCATCTTCTGGACGATGTCATACGGGTTCGCCGCCAGGGTTCGGGTCAGCGAGCCACAGATCGACATGATTTCCAGATCAGAGCGCGCAATTTTCGGCAGCGCTTCGACCGCTGCCGTCAAAGTCCGTCCCATGCCGACACCGAGGCGTTTCACGTTGGAGCCGCTCAGAAGTCCCGTGAGGAACTGGGAAGCCGAGACCGCGACAGCCCGCAAGGCGCTGTCATCATCGCCGCCAAGATCAGGCGCGATAATGCAGTTCTTCAGCTTAAAATGATGAGTGAGTTCTTTTTCAAGCTCCAGGCATTCCATCGGTCGTCCATCAACCTGGAACTTCACGTATCCGGCTTTTTGCGCATGGGCGATCAGACGATGAACCTTCGCCGGGGAAACCCCGAGCTGCGAGGCGATCTCCCCTTGCGTCCGACCACCCACGAATGACAGCCAGGCGGCCCTGATGGCCATATAAGATGTCCAGTCGTCGTCGCGTGTCTGCATCCGCGTCGAAGCCTTCCCCTTCAAGCCGGGTTAACCGAGAATTCGGCCTCCCAACTGTGCCTTGCTCCGCTTGGAGCATTTCTTGTTCCCGGTACAGCCATGAAGTGGCTCGCCGAAAAATTCTTCACTTAGTGAGAATTTCTTCAGATCATGACCAGCCTGAGTGCTGTCGTCAACTAAAAAACATCCGGATTTTGGGAAAATAGCACCATTTTCAGGCAAGTACGCAGTGATTTCGCCACTTTTGCGAGCCGGAAAAATTTGCCGGGCAATGCCGTAAACGTGACTCTACGCGGAAAAAGTTGCCTAGCAATCAGGAAAATAATGCCTATCTGTGGAATATATGCACTCCGTGCGCATTTGATTTTGCCAGATAAACAAAAATCCGGTACTCTTGGCATGCAGCTTGCAAAGTAAATCGATAAGCTGAACCGAGGCAATTGCAAGTGCCTCAGTAACTTTCACAAGGAACGGAAAGATCAGGAAATAAGATAACAAAATAAAATTGGGGAGACGTGGCACGAACAGCCGAAAGGCTGAGCTAAGGAGAAAACCATGCGTCTCGACACAACAAAATTCTGTGCACTGACAGTTGCTAAAGGACTGTCTCTCATATTCGCGGCAATCCTTCTCGCCGCACCATCAGCGGCCAGGGACTACCGCCCGGCTCTGCTTGCGTCTACGCAATATACCTATGATCCGGCCAGCGAAGTGGATGTGGAACTCGTTCTGGCTGTCGATATCTCTCAATCCATGGACACAGAGGAACAGGAAATCCAGCGCGCCGGATATGTGGCGGCACTGACTTCCCGTGAATTTCTCGATGCCATCCAGGTAGGGCCCATCGGCCGAGTTGCCGTGACCTATATGGAGTGGGGTGGAGTGGATGAACACTTTATCGTAGCCGACTGGACAGTGATCCAGGATGCATCGACGGCATCGCATTTTGCTACCAAGATTGCCGAGGCGCCTTTGCGACAGGTCCAGAGAACCTCGATTGCCTCAGCTTTGGAAAAATCCGTGTTTCTGGTTCAAAACAACCAGTTCATGGGTTTGCGTCAGGTGATCGACATTTCCGGGGACGGTCCGAACAATCAGGGCGGATCAGTTACCGAAATGCGGGACCGCATGATCGCCTCCGGAGTGACCATCAACGGACTGCCGCTGATGATGAAGTCGAACAAGAACACCTGGCAGGCCATGCTCAACCTTGATCATTACTACGAAGACTGCGTCATCGGCGGCCCCGGGTCCTTTGCCATTCCCGTCCGCTCAAAAGAAGGTTTCGCCGACGCCATCCGGATGAAACTGGTGATGGAAATTGCCGGCCTGCGCATGCCGGAACCGGATGCCTATTTCCAGACGGTTGCCGGTCGCGAGCCCATTCGCTGCAATCTGTTCGACTGATCAGCCACGTCTTCTCTCGTTTTCTCCTGCCGCGTTCCAACCCGGAACGCGGCTTTTTCTTTCCCTCTATTCTAACCGATTTAAATGGCTCTATTCGCTTCTTTTACATCACCCTTTGCGCTCTCCCCGCTTTGCCGTTAAACACGGTCCCGCTGCGTGTTGCTTTGCAAAGAGGATCCTCAATGCCTGCCACTCCCACTCTTGCGCTGGTTGCGCATGACGCCAAAAAAGATGCCATGGTGGAATTCGCCAAACGCCATCGTGAAAAACTGGCGGCGTTCCAGCTGGTTGGCACCGGCACCACGGGTGGCCGTATCCACGAGGCCTGCCCGGAACTCAACATCACCAGGCTTAAGAGTGGCCCCCTGGGCGGCGACCAGCAGATCGGCGCAATGATCGCCGAAGGCACGCTTCAAGGTCTGTTCTTCTTTGTCGACCCGCTCTCACCAATGCCGCATGATGTCGACGTCAAGGCCCTGATGCGTCTGGCTGTAGTGTATGATATGCCCATGGCCCTCAATCCCTCGACAGCGGACATCCTGTTGCGCTCCGCCCGCCTGCAAGGCCTCAAGACAACGTCCGACATTCCTGAAGTTGGCACCACTGCATCATGAGTTTTTCCGAAAATCCCAAAGCTTTTGCTTATCCTGTTCTGGTTGCCGACATCGGTGGCACCAATGCGCGATTTGCGCTGGTGGACCACAAGAACGCGCCCACACGCATGTGCGGAAAATCCGCGACAGCCGACCATTCCGATATTTCATCGGCAATCAGGGACGTCGTTTATCCCGAGACCGACGTGAAGCCCCGAACCGCCATCATCGCGGTTGCCGGCCCTGTTACAGGAAACGTCATTCCCCTCACCAATGCCGAGTGGGTCATAGAACCCTTGAAGATGATTGCCGATCTCGGTGTTGAGGAAGTCATTGTTCTGAATGACTTTGAGGCCCAGGCATTGGCGCTGCCCGGTTATCGCGGCGAAGATATCGAGCAGATCGGCACCGGCGCAATCCGGGCCGAAAGCGCCAAGTTTGTTCTTGGCCCGGGCACCGGGCTTGGGGCTGCGGCCATGATTTATGCGTCCGACACCTGGATACCCGTTCCCGGTGAAGGCGGGCATGTCGAACTTGGGCCGGTAACCGCCGAGGATTTTGAAATCTGGCCGCATATCGATCGCTTCGGCGGGCGCCTCGGTGCGGAACAGTTGTTGAGCGGGACAGGTCTTCCCCGACTTGCCAAGGGCGTCACCCGATGGATGAAAGCCGAGCGTAACTTCGAAACGCCCGCCAGCATCACAATGGCTGCCGAAGACAACGATCCGGTGGCAGTCCGAACGCTGGAAGTCTTTGCCCGTTGCCTTGGTCGTGTTGCCGGAGACTTTGCTTTGACGGTACTCGCCCGCGGTGGTGTCTATCTGACCGGTGGTGTCACACCACGGATCACAAGGTTTCTCACAGATAGCGGTTTTCGGGCGGCCTTTGAGGCCAAAGCACCACATGAGGACCTGATGAGCAAGATACCGACCTTCATTGTGCGGCATCCGGACCCGGCTCTTGAAGGCCTGGCCTCGTATGCCCGGTCACCGGAAGCGTTTGCCGTCGACATGAAGGGCCGCCGCTGGATTGCGCCGGCAACATCTGACGCCGTCTGACGACATTGCCGATGGCCCCTGCCCGTACTTTCAAAACACCCCTGCCGATTGACGGCGTGTTGCCAGCCCTTCTTCAGACCCTGAAGGATCGCAGCAATGCGGTCCTGGTTGCCGAACCGGGCGCCGGTAAAACCACGCGCGTCCCCCTTGCCCTGCTGGACGCGGACTGGATCGGGGACGGCAAGATCCTTGTGCTGGAGCCCCGCCGGCTTGCTGCAAGGGCGGCAGCTCGACGTATGGCGTCCGAACTCGGAGAACGGCCGGGAGAAACCGTCGGCTACCGGGTGCGTATGGAGACGAAGGTAAGCGCGAAGACTCGTATCGAGGTCATCACGGAAGGTGTCTTCACCCGGCTTATTCTGGACGACCCGGAGCTGAATGGCATTACCGCCATTTTGTTCGATGAATTCCATGAACGCTCGCTGGACGGCGACCTGGGTCTCGCTCTCGCACTCGATGTTCAGTCGGCTCTTCGTGAAGACCTGCGTCTGTTGCCGATGTCGGCCACGCTCGACGCGGCAGGTATCTCAAAACTTCTCGGAGAAGCTCCTGTCATTGAAAGCCAGGGACGAAGCTACCCGGTCGAAACGCGATATCTGGGCCGGGACGCAAAAGAGCGAATAGAACCGCAGATCGTGCGTGCCGTTCGACAGGCACTTGCCGAGGAGACCGGCTCTGTATTGGTCTTTTTGCCGGGACAGGGCGAGATCAAACGCAGCGCTGATCTGCTGGCTGGAAAGGTCCCGAGCAACTGCCAGATCGCACCGCTTTACGGCGGATTGGACGCCAAGGCCCAGGATGCCGCCATTCGACCAGCAGCGAAGGGTACCCGCAAAATCGTTCTAGCCAGCGCGATCGCGCAAACCTCGCTGACCATTGAAGGGGTCCGGGTTGTGATCGACAGTGGATTGGCGCGGGTTCCCAAATATGAACCGCAAACCGGACTTACGCGCCTAGAAACTGTCCGCGTTTCCCGTGCTACAGCCGACCAGAGGCGAGGACGCGCGGGTCGGACGGAGCCCGGTGTTTGTTACCGGCTTTGGGACGAAGCCCAGACGATGGCACTTCCTCGTGCGGAATCACCCGAAATTCTTGAAGCAGACCTGACAGGACTGGTTCTCGATCTGGCCGCGTGGGGAACGCTTGACCCGGATGCGCTCTCCTTTGCCGATCCACCACCCAAGGCGGCCTGGGCGGAAGCAAAATCCTTGCTTCAGGACCTGCATGGACTTGATCGGGGTGGTGGCCTGACACGTGATGGCAAGGCCCTTGCGAGACTTCCACTTCATCCGCGCCTTGCTCATATGGTTCTGGAAGGCGTCACTCGGGGATTGGGCTATTCTGCCGTTTTGATCGCCCTCCTTCTGTCCGAACCGGGACTCGGAGGTCGGGATCCCGACCTGCGTAACCGATTGCAAAACCTGCTCCGAGACAAGGGACAACGCGCCAGGGACGGCAAAGCACTTGCGGAACGCTGGTTGAAACTTGCCGGAGGCACAGGAACCGACGTCGATGCTGAAAGCTCCGGATTTCTGCTGGCGCTTGCCTATCCGGACAGGATTGCACAGGCCCGGGGTCAGACCGGACGTTTCCGGCTGGCCAATGGCAGGGGCGCCGAGCTTGAGCGGGAGCACGCGCTTTCTGGTGCGTCTTTCCTGACGATTGCCGAGATCCAGGGCAAGGCCGCCAACGGACGCATTCAGCTGTGTGCTCCAGTCACTCGAGAAGAAATCGAGGAACTTTTTGGTGCTGACATTGTAGAAGAAGACGAGGTTCTGCTGTCCGGTGACGGTGCGTTGAAAGCCCGCAGGGTTAGGCGCTACAAAGCTGTGGAACTGCAGTCGGTGACGATACAAGCCGCCAACCCGACAGCTGTCGAAAAGGCGCTTATCGGTGAAGTCCGCCGCCGCGGCATTTCCCGTCTGCCATGGAGCAAGGACCAGTTGCGTCTGCGCAAGCGCGTCGCCTATGTCCGCGAAAATGGTGCCAGCGAATTGCCGGATCTTTCCGATGAGGCGCTGAGCGAAAGCCTTGAAGACTGGCTCCAGCCGTTTTTGGTGGGCTGCACGAACCTGAATGCACTTGATGCGGCCGTTCTTGGGAACGCTTTGGCGGCCAGGCTGCCATTTGATGCCGCTGCCAAACTCGACGCGATGGCGCCGCCACACTTCACAGCGCCGACAGGGAGCAAGGTGCCGATAGATTATGGCGCGGCCGCCGGTCCGACGCTTTCGATCCGGGTCCAGGAACTGTTCGGCCTGAAAGAGCATCCGAGTGTCTGCGGCGGCAAGCTGCCGCTCATTCTCGAGCTTCTGTCACCGGCGCAAAGGCCGATCCAGATTACCAAGGATCTTCCGGGTTTCTGGAAAGGCTCGTGGTCGGACGTCAAAGCCGACATGAAGGGCCGCTATCCCAAACACCCCTGGCCGGATGATCCGACGTCAGCGGAAGCCACAAGACAGGCCAAGCCGAGGGGGAGCTGACCCCCTCGATCATATGTTATTCGATCAGTCGTCCGACGCTGCTACCAGGCTGGCATTGCCACCGGCAGCGGCCGTATTGATCGACACCACCTGTTCCAGTGCAAATCTTGTCAGATAAATCGGCCCACCAGCCTTCGGACCGGTGCCGGAAAGGCCGGAACCTCCAAAGGGTTGCGTGCCGACGACAGCGCCAATCGTGTTGCGGTTGACATAGACATTGCCGACGGAAAGCCTGTCGACGACTTTTTTGACCGTTGCATCAATACGGCTATGAACGCCGAGCGTCAGACCGTAACCGGTGGAGGCAATCTGGTCGAGAACCGCATCAATGTCGCTAGCCTTGTAGCGCACAACATGGAGCACAGGACCGAAGACCTCGCGGGTCAACGCCTCGGCCTTGTCGAGCTCAATGATGTGCGGCGCGACCCAGGAACCGTTCGCCAAGGCACCGGTGGGCGTGTCGCCGGCAAAACGCAGCGTCTGGCTTTCCTTCATATCGTCTATATGGGCCTTGATATTGTCCCGCGCCTCTTCGTCGATCACCGGGCCGATATCCGTGGCCGGCAGGCGCGGATCGCCGAGACTCAGTTCTTTCGCAGCTCCTTCGAGCATCTGTAAAAGCGGTTCGGCGACGTCTTCCTGCACGTAAAGAAGACGCAAGGCCGAACAGCGTTGGCCGGCTGAGCGGAATGCGGACATCATGACATCGTCGCAGACCTGCTCCGGCAGAGCCGTCGCGTCCACCAGCATTGCGTTGATGCCACCGGTTTCGGCCACCAGAGGAACGATCGGACCGCGTTTTTTCGCCAGCGTTCCGTTGATCGCCCAGGCGGTTTCGGTAGACCCGGTAAAGGCAACCCCTGCGACTGCCGGATGGGACGTCAGCGCTGCACCGATATCGCCTTCCCCCGGAACGAGCAGAAAAGCATCTTCCGGGATACCCGCCTGATGCATCAACTTGGCGGTTTCATAAGCAATCAGTGGAGTTTGCTCCGCGGGTTTCGCGACCACGGCATTGCCGCCGAGAAGCGCGGCGCTGATCTGGCCGAGGAAGATCGCCAGCGGAAAGTTCCACGGAGAAATGCAGACGAACACTCCACGACCACGATAGCGGTATCGGTTTTCCTCGCCGGTGGGGCCGGGCATCAGGCGGCCGTCACCGAACAGTGTTTTGGCTTCATGGGCATAGTAACGACAGAAATCGACGGCTTCGCGAATTTCGGCAATACCGTCTGTCAGGCATTTTCCCGCCTCCATCGACAGGATCATCATGAGCCGGTCACGGTTTTCCTCAAGAAGGTCGCCAACCTTCGCAAGTGCTGCTGCACGTTCATTGACCGGTTTGCGCGACCAGGCTTCAAAACCCTTCTGAGCGACTTCAATTGCCTTCGTCGCCGTGTCCGTGTCGGCAAATCGCACCGTACCAACCCTGGTGCTGCTGTCCATCGGTGCAAACACCGGATGCGGATCGCCTGTACCAGTCAGACCTTTTCCGAGTGGACCAGCATCTGTGAACGGGGGCGTCGTTTTCGCCATGCCTTCGACAAGGTCATTGCGTTCCGCCGCGCATCCGAATTCGATGCCTTCGGAGTTCCGGCGACTGTCGCCATAAAGGTCCTTTGGCAGCGGAATCGAGCGATTGACCGCATGATGACCGTTATCGAGTATTTCCGCTGGCCGCTTCAGCAGCCTATCGACTGAAACGGAGGCATCACCGACAATCGTCACAAATGACGAGTTCGCACCGTTTTCCAGGAGGCGGCGGACAAGATAGGCAAGCAGGTCCTTGTGTCCGCCCACCGGAGCGTAGATCCGGCACGGGAAACCGTCGCGCTCGCAGATCGACTTGTAAAGGCTTTCTCCCATGCCGTGGAGGCGCTGAAACTCGTAGCCTTCCGATTTTCCACCGGCAAGTTCGATGATCTGGGCGACCGTCAGCGCGTTGTGTGTGGCAAACTGCGGATAAAGAACATCACGGGCAGCCAGCATACGCTTCGCACAGCACAGATAGGAAAGGTCCGTAGCAGCCTTGCGGGAAAAGACCGGATATCCATCGGCCCCCTCTTCCTGGGCGAGCTTGATCTCCGTATCCCAATAGGCACCTTTGACGAGCCGAACCATAAGTTTGCGGTTGGTCTTGCGGGCTGCATTCACCAGCCAGTCGATCACGTGGATACCGCGTTTCTGGTAGGCCTGAACGGCCAGACCGAAACCGTCCCATCCCTCCGTTACCGGATCGGCCAGCAAGGCGGCAATGACATCCAGGGAAATTTCCAGACGGTCGGCTTCTTCTGCATCTATGGTGAAATTGAGATTCCGGTCCTTGGCCATCTGCACAAGTTCGCGCAGACGCGGCAGCAATTCATCGCGAACACGCTCGCCTTTGACGGCCTCGTAGCGCGGATGCAGCGCGGAAAGTTTCACCGAGATGCCTGGACGGTCCGGCAGCGGTTTGTCACCGGCTGACTTGCCGATCGCTTCAATGGCATTAGCATAGGACTGGAAGTAACGCTCTGCGTCTTTCAGGGTTCGCGCACCTTCACCGAGCATGTCGTAAGAATAGCGGTAACCTTTGGTTTCCTGCGCTTTTGCCCGTTCCAGTGCTTTTTGGATTGTCTCGCCCAGCACGAACTGGTGACCGAGCAGACGCATTGCCTTGCGGGTCGCCATGCGTACGGTCGGCATGCCCATACGTTTGACAAGGCTTGAAAGAATGCTCTGGGGCGTGTCGCCCGGGTGCAGCAGGCGAGAGGTGATACCTAGTGCCCAGGACGATGCAGAGACGAGCCAGGTATCGGATTTGTGCCCGGAGGGGTCATCGAAACGGGCTGCTGCCAGCTTGTCTTCGATCAGCTTGTCAGCCGTGCCGGCATCGGGAACACGCAAAAGGGCTTCGGCAAGCACCATCATCGCCAGGCCTTCACGCGTTGTCAGACCAAATTCGCGCATGAAGTCCTCGACTCCACCGAGACCGACCTGGACGGAGCGCATGTCCTCAATATAGCCGCGTGCGCGCTGATCAATCAGTTTTTCAACAACAGGGTCACCGGCAGCCTCCTTCAGAAGGGCTTCCACCAGTTTTCTGTCATCAGGGGCATAGGCCGCCCGGAACGGCTCGAGATCAGCACCATCAATTGTTTTCATGGCAGCAGCAGTTGCGGTCATGAACACCTCCCAAAAGGGCCCTCTGCGGGCCAGACCATTGCATTCCCCTAAAATACG
>NZ_JAILWL010000209.1 GCF_025698965.1 Roseibium sp. | reverse complement strand
TGATCAAAGCCCGACTTTGGAATGCCGCCTGCCGAGCAGATATTTTTATAGAAAGTTGGCTAGGCCCTGAATGCACTGTTCTCCCGAAGAGTTCATCGTGATGACCACAGGCTGGAAATCGGTGCGGCATACATATCGTCGGCAAACGGTACGACCTGGTCATGGTCATAGAGAACGATCCCCTGGACAAACTTGTCGCCACATGCTTCTGCAAGTTTTCGCATTCCCGAAAAATCTTTCGACATCACTGTTGCAGAGGATTTGACCTCGATACCGACGACTTCACCGCGTCGGTTTTCGATCACAATAGCGACCTCATTTCTGTCCTTGTCTCTAAAGTGGGTGAAAGAGCAGCGCTGATCGCTCCAAGTTGCGATTTTCCGTAATTCGCTAAACACGAACGTTTCTAGGATCCCGCCGAAGGTGGTCTTGTCCTTTTGGACGACGTCCGGGGAGACATCCCGCAACGCGGCAAGAAGGCCAGCGTCGAAAAAATGGAGCTTCGGCGATTTGGTCAAGCGTTTCAACTTGTTGGTGAACCACGGCTGCAATGTATGAACGATAAACAGACTCTCGAAAATGCGCAGGTATTTTTGAGTAGTGACGTGGTTGAGACCTATCGATCCACCAATGCCTGAATAGTTTACCAATTGACCGGAATACTCAGCCAAGATGCTCAAGAGCCTCGGCATGATCGAGATTTGTTCGATCTGTGCCACATCTCGCACATCACGTTGGACGATCGCGTCAATGTAACCATGATACCAGTCTTGCCGACGGCCCCAACTTCGCCGGCTGATTGCTTCTGGATATCCACCGGCCAAAACGATCTCGATCAGATTTTGCCCCACAACTGCATTCTGTATTGTTGGTGTGCTACGTGAAAAAGCGTTGTCCAGAAAATTTGATTTTTTGCCAGTGATTTCGGATTGTGAAAGAGGCAGGAGCCTGACTGCTTCCATCCGACCAGCAAGGGAGTCTGCGACCTTGGGAATGGTCATGAGGTTCGCAGAACCGGTTAGGAGAAACTTCCCCGGACTTTTATTCCTGTCAACTTCTGTCTTGATGGACAATAAAAGATCCGGCGCGCGTTGGATCTCATCAATTACAGCTCGATCCAAGCCACGTAGGAAACCAACGGGATCGTTTGTCGCTGCTGCCAGCACGGTCGGATCATCAAGTGTGAAGAACGGAATCTTATCCGCAGCAATATCTGTTGCCAGGGTCGTTTTTCCGGACTGCCTGGGCCCGGCGATGAGGACGACACGGGTGTCAGCTAGAGCGTCTTCAATCCTTGTTTTCGCAAAGCGAGGATACATTCAACTGTCTTTCAATTCCGACCGTTTGAAAGCACGTTCTCGACCAATTGAAAGTCAATGCTCGACCAGTTGAAACCTGAAGATTGACCAACTGAAACTCTGACTGCCGTGCCCCAAATCTGAATTTCGCGTCGGTGAATAGTAAACTTGGACTAAAAGCGCAGTAAGTTACACACCACGCACAACACAACGATAAGCGCGAATTATCGATGGTTATCCAGCACACAAAAGCGTCGGAAGTAATCCCACCGCGACAGCATTTTTTCGAACTGAAGCAATTGGAGGCGATCAACATCATTTTGTAGCGTCACAGTCCCGCAAGCGAACGAACCAATTGGGGCGACCGTCCTGCGATGAGGTTGCTGTTCTTAAAGATTTCCGTGTTCAGCCGACGGACATCATCTGGCTTCATAATGTGCCGATCAACGGCACCAACATTGCCCCAAGGAGATACTGCAACGTTCGGAGCGATCGGCATCCAGAACTCGGTTTGGTGGTCCCCGAGGTGCCCCGTTGCCCCCATACGAATTTGTGGGTGATCACCAATAACAAAGCTCTTGTTTTGGGCTTCGATGAAAGCAACCATAATTCCACGCTGGCAAAGGACCTTCAACATATCCTCTCCAGAGTTTGATCTGGCTTTCACCATTACGTTCTGCAACCGGCGATCTCTTTTCGCAGGATCGCGAAGCTGAGATTTCAAGGCAGGATCAAGCGAACCTCTCACGCGCTCCAAGTCTTCGATTGCTTCATCCCAATCCTGATCGAATTCACCCGTCAAACCTAAGCGGTCAAAAGCGTCCGGTGCTCGCGAGAACTGTCGATAAACAAATTCATCCCAAACAGCCTTTTCTGCTGGCTTGAGCGACAGCCCTTTCCCATGCTCCGCATAAACTGGTCCGAATTGAGTGCGAATTGGCCAATTTAGACAATCAGAAGCTTGTTAGTGCGGAACGTGAATCACGGAAGATTTCAAACACGTGATAACATTTGCTTCACTTATTACACTTATTTCACTTGTGCACGCTAACAAACATGCATATCTTTTTTGATAAAGAAGGAGATAAAACAATGGCTGCAGCAATTGAAAGGGCAAAGCCAGACGCTTTGGATCATCGTTTACCGACACCCGAAGAGATTGACAGCGCTGCACATGCGGCGGCTGCACTCGCAAACTCACTAGATGCAAATGGCGCATTGGTCGTCGCTGGTACAGAAGATAACGAACTACACATTGCACCAGCCATAAGCGGCCTGATGATTGACTTATTGACCAAAGTTGCCAGCGGCAACATGGTTACATTGGTGCCAACCGGTGCCGATCTGACGACCACACAGGCGGCAAGCATGTTGAATGTATCGCGGCCATTCTTAACGAAACTGCTAAAGCGCGGCGACATTGATCATTTCATGGTCGGCACACATAGACGGATAAAATTCGAAGATGTGATGGCTTACAAGGCCAAACGAGATGAAGAACAATCAGGTGCGCTGGATGAACTAGCCGCGCTTGGACAGGAGATTGATGCCGACTGACTTTGTAGCAGATGGATTTTGCGTCGTCTTAGACGCAAATGTGATTTACCCAAACAGAATGCGCGACATTCTCTTGACATTGGTCCACCACGGTCTCTTTAGGGCCGTGTGGACCGATGAAATCATGGAGGAGTGGTCCCGAAATGTGTTGGCAAACCACGCAACAACACAAGACAAAATTGATCGAACAATTGCGATTATGAAATCTGCCTTTGAAGCGAACTGGATTGATCATCATCGGCCATTAATCGAGGGCATCGAAGGCTTACCGGACGCCGACGACAGACATGTTGTTGCCGCAGCGATTGCCGCAAACGCTCAACAGATCGTAACGAATAACATAAAAGACTTTCCTGCAGACGTACTCGAAGAGCATGAATTGGAAGCCATCGACCCTGACACGTTTCTAGTAGGACAGTTTGAACTAAATCCGCCTCTGGCAATCAAAGCTGTTAGGACGGTTCGTCAAAGGTATGGCAACCCATCGATGACCAGAAGCGAATTTCTGACTGACCTGACCGCAAAAGGAATGCCCAAATTCGCAGCAAGGCTTCGCCCGAACTTTGAGAACATTTAGCATCCCGCAATCTACCCAAACACTTGCGACAAGCCCCTTTACAATCGGTTCGCGGGATCAGACTCCAAATTCATGGACGAGCGTGCTATGAGTGCGACAGTATAACCGGTGTAGTTTGTGACAGGAGAGCCGATAAATGCTGCTTATTGGTTATGTGTTACTCGTTCTCGTGCTCGCAGGGCTGGCTGGCTACTTCAAACCAAGGGCCCGAGGGTGGTCGTATGTTGATCTCATCTAATACCCACTAGCTATTGCTGGAGTCATTGTTTTCTATTTTGAGTCGGCCAATCTTAGGACAAGCATTGCAACCGAAGATCGACGAGACGAGCTTCTTAGGGATCTTGATCGCATCCAGTCGGAGCGACCCATACTCAACTCGCAATTGTCAGGTACAAAATTAGTCCGGCAGGGTGGTGAATTTTTGCAAATCATCTCTCGGAGCGGACGCAGCTGTAAGGACTTCAAGCATATTCCCAGCTGCAGTGTTTCGGCCGACCTTTTGCCAATCATTGCAGAAGGGCAACGCCTGCTCCTTGGCTACAATGGGTCACACGACCTGTACGCTGTCTGCGAAGAGGCACCAAAAATTCTTACCGAGATTTCCGAAAATGGTGCGTTTGCGACTTTCCTTACAAGTGCAGTTTCCGAACACTACTTTCGGGGCCTCAAAAAAGGATTTCATCCGCTCGAATTCAATCCCACCTATGAGTACATCAACGAACTTCGCCCATCGCTCAAGCAAAGCGCAGCCCAGATGCTCAGCGATCTTCGACTAAATGAAGAAGAACAGGATTGGATGCGGAGGCGATATGAAGCCACCATAAATGATGGCATGGCCCTTCTCTTTGGATTCGAAGCATGCCTGAGAACACCGGAAAGCTTGCGGAACGGGCAATATGCAGCGTGGAACCAATCCGTACAACAACAATCGAGCAGAGTTGATGAGACCGAGCTTGAACTCATACAACTCCAGGAACAAAGCAGGCGCCTGAACGACGCGGGCCGCTTCCGTATACTGTCTTGGCCGTACATCATCGTGTTTGCTCTCGCCCTGAAGTTTGGCAAAGGCGTAGCTGCCGTTAAACAGAGGCAGTAATGCTTTACATGCTGCGGCAGTCCACCTTGGGCTTGCACCGGCGTCGTTTCGACCGAGAAGCGATGCCGTTATTCGCCAGCGCTTCCCGAATAGGACACTCTACCCAAATGCAATTAATCTGAGAATCTGAACGCCACCATTCTCATAATTAACTCCCTAAACACTCTCAATCAGCCGTTTTCTTGCGCTTAACTGCCAAGCGACACACGCCGCCGCTCCGCCTTAACAATCCGATATCACCGTCTTGGGGCATTTGACGTCTGGAATGACGCTACCCGAGCAGCTTGAAATCTGAGCATTAGGATTTCTCTTTGAGCCCAGGGTTAACGTGACAACATCCCTTTTAGGCCTTAAGCACGCCCATTTGATCTTCGAGCTTTTGCATAACCTGCATCGCCGCCAGCCCCTGAGCAAAGCTGGAGTTCGGCTCGCGGCCTTCTTGGATCGCAGAAATGAACTCGCGATCTATCAGTTCGATACCGTTGTTACTGACCGCCACACCAGAAAGATCGATTTTGTTTTCGCGCCCGTCCATCAGATCGTCGTAGTGCGCAATATAAGTGCCAGTGTCGCCGATATAGCGAAAGAAGGTGCCAAAGGGGCCATCGTTGTTGAAGGACAGTGACAAGGTGCAAAGCTTTTCGCTCGGCGTCTTCATCCCAATGGTCATATCCAGCGCGATGCCCAGATCAGGGTGCGCCGGGCCTTGTAAGCCAAAGACCTCTAAAGGCATCTCTCCTGTCTGGTACATGAACAGGTCAATGGTGTGGCAGGCGTGGTGCCAGAGAAGGTGATCTGTCCATGAACGCAGCCCCCCATTGGCGTTGGTGTTGTTGCGTCGGAAGAAAAACGTCTGCCCGCCCATCTGTTGGATGTTGAATTCGCCGGCGTCGATGCGGTTCTTGATCCATTGATGCGAAGGATTGAAGCGGCGCACATGACCAACCATACCCACTACACCGGTCTCTTTTTGCACCTCCTCCATCGCAAGCGCGTCCGCAAGGCTGTCTGCCATTGGGGTCTCTGCAAATGTATGTTTACCCGCGCGCATCGCAGCGATGGATTGCTCGGCATGCAATTGCGTCGGTGTCGACAGGATTATCGCTTCAACATCGGAGGCCAGAAAATCCTCAAAGTTGGAGCATGCCTTGGCAATTCCCCTTTCCGATGCAAGCCCTTCGATCTTATCTTTATCGGGGCCGAAGATCGTGGTGACCTTCGCGTCCGGGATATTATCCAACGCGTCCAAGTGTTTCTGACCGAAGGCCCCATAGGCCCCGGCAATACCGATATTCACCATTTATCTATTCTCAAGTATCAGGTGGCCTACGGCCGTGTTTGAGGCAGGAACATGGTAGAACCGGTGTACCTCATTCACATCTTCATTGAGAGTACCGCGCATGACATACCACATGACCAGCTCGATCCCTTCGGACCCGGCCTCGCGCAGATATTCCACGTGGCTGATCCGGCACCCCTGCTCGGGGTCATTGATCAGTAAATCCATGAAGCGTGCATCCCACTCCGAGTTGATCAAGCCAGCGCGCTGATGCTGAAGTTGATGGCTCATTCCGCCTGTGCCAAAGGCACAGACTTTCAGGGCCTCGGGATAGCTCTCGATCGCCTTGCGAATAGCCTTGCCCAAAGCAAAGCAACGTGCACCCAGAGGGGCTGGATATTGAACAACGTTCACCGCCAACGGAACGACCGGACAGGGCCATTCCTCGGGTCTGCCGAACATCATGGTCAAAGGCACAGTCAACCCGTGATCCACCTCCATCTCGTTCATGATAGTTATGTCGAACTTGTCGAGGATCAGTGACTGGGCGATATGCGCGCTGAGCTTTCGGTGACCCTTGACGACCGGTACCGGGCGAGGGCCCCACCCTTCATCCGCAGGGGGATACTCATGGGCGCAGCCAAGCGCAAAGGTCGGGATCATACTTGCATCAAAGGCTGTGCAGTGATCGTTATAGACAAGAAAGATGAGGTCCGGCTTTTCCTTGGCAATCCACTCTTTCGAGTATTCGAAACCTTTAAAAATCGGAGCGTAGTAGTCATCGTTCGAAATTCCCGAATCCGAGGCAACGCCAAGGGCGGGCGCATGACTACAGGCGACGCCTGAGGTGATTTTAGCCATCTTTGTTTTCCCACTCATGCACATAGCGGTTGCCCTCGATCCCGCGCCCGCCTGCGATCATCATCGCGCGATAGTCGGTCACGCTCATACCAGTCATCAGGGCAGCCAGTTCCTGGAAATTGATCCCGTGGAAAGCTGCAAGCTTCGAGGTGTAGTAGATGTTGCCCCCCAGCTCTAACAACCGGTTCCAGTCCTGGTTCAATGCAGCTTCACGCTGATCGACAGTCATGGGAAAGGCATCGATAAACCGTTCCGGGTCTGCCTTGAATGCATTGCGATTCCTTTGCAACCGAAGCGATATGCAGAATTTGTTCAGGTGATAGCCCTCTTCCGCCCGGTCGCTGTCGAAGACGATCGTGCCGGGTATGTCGGAATATTCCTTGTCAGATGCGCGCGTCATGGCGACCTCCCTTCACCGCTCTGGACATTGCGGCACGCCTCCATGAACGGCCACAGATCAGCAGTCTGTCACTTGCCGGGATGAGGCACCTGGAAATCCGCGGCTATGCGGAGCTCTCTAAGGGGCCGGACAATTTCAATGCATTCTTGATAGATCGGGTGGGAACGATAGGCGTGCATCGCGCATTCGTCCTCAAATTCGGCATAAACAATTACATCCACCTCGTTGGAGAAGCTGTCCTGTTTCCGGTTTTTTCCCACTTCAAAATGGCTCACGGTCGGGATCTTCGCCAACATCGAAAGACCATCGGCGATACGTTCAACATCGCCTGGATCCTTGCTGCTAAAGAATACAACATGGCGAATAGGTTCTCGCCGCGGGGTCCGTTTTGTCATTTTAGTGCTCCTCTTTGGAAACGAAAAAAATGTAACAGCGGAGCTCTTGCTGGGTTGAGCGGAAGATCCGCAATCCAGCCGATTGAAATTCCATTGCTCCGCAGCAAGTGGCAACTTGGGTAGCGACCCAAAATCCAATGCATCGCGCATCAGCTTATGACTTATCCCGCCGCCAGGGCTCGTCTCACGTTAGGGAAAGATGGCAGTGCAAAAATCGTTGATCATTGTTTGTCATCCCTCATGGACCGCTTCAGTTTTGGGAGAACCTTCAATTGCGGAAGACACGAGCAACACGCCCGCCACCACAAAGACGGCTGTTATCGAAAACTGTTCGAATATCCAAAATCCAACATAGCTGCCGACCGCGATACCTGCCTGAAACACGATGTTGCTCATCGCGTTGATGTAACCCCGCGCCATTACTGGTGCCGATGCAATGAGTGAATTCATCAACAACACTACCGAAATGGATTGGAAAAAGATCATCGGCGCATAGGTAAGGAATTGATAGATCGGCAATCCCTTTCCGAAAATCGGTACCAGAATGCAGAACGCGGCGCATAGCCCCGAAACGGACATCAACGACTCGACCCTTGTTGCAATCCGGCTCAACAGGTCATTCAGCCGTCCCGAGACCATGGATCCCAGAAAACCCAAAACACCGGATACGAAAAAGATCAGCGCCATTGTCGAACTTGAAAAGCTCCCCCCGTGCGAGCCGGAATGAAGCCAGGTTGGATAGACGGTAAAGATCGCGAAAATGCTCGCAGTCTGCAGAAACTTACGAATAAGCATCAACAGGGTCGTTCTGTTTTCAGGGCTGAATACTTTGACCCCATGACCTGATTCTGCCTGTTTGGGCTGGGGATCCGCCGGTGTCGGGAGGCCCAGATAAGCAGTGGCAAAGGTAACTAAAGTGAAAGCCGCGAGACCAATGACAACAAGCCTCCAGGAATAATGATCAGACACCAGGATCACCAGAGGTATCAAAGCGAGGCTTACGACATAGCCCGCCGACATGACATAGCCCATAATGCGAGGCCGATCCTTTGGTTCGTACATGTCAGCCACAAAGGGCAAGATCGACGCGCCCATCATGGGCATGACAACTGCCATCAGCAGCCGAGAAAGGATCAGGGAATGGATGCCGGAGACAAGCGATGTCAAAAGAAAAACTCCTGACACCAGAAAACCACCAACCAGCAGGATCTTTTTCCGATTGAACCTGTCCAGCACTCGGCTCCAGCAAAAGTTGGACACACAGACGGCTATGGAAAACGATGCCAGCACTATCGAGACATCATGGTTCGACAGCGAAAACTCTTCGCTGATGTAGATTGCCAACGATGGCAAAACCAGGAAATTCGCTTGCATGATCATGAAGGAGGAAAACAGCACCAACGGCACAATCATGCTCAAGCTGTTGCTTTGTATACTATTTGACATCGCCGATAAGCTCTTTCCATGCACTTTCATACTCAGCGCGATGTTCAAAATCGGTGGGGATTAGGGCGTATGTCTTTTCATAATCGTACCCCATCGAAGTGAAAAGTTCGGGTCCGGCCCAGTCCATCCACTTTCGGGCAAAGAATTTCTTTTTGTCCGTGTCCAGGTATCCGACCCACTTGCTGATGTAGTCCGAATTCGGCTCATTGTTCTTTCGCAATGAGGTCACGTCACCAAAGCCCGATATTTCGGTGTCCGTTTTTTCCTTGATGGCATTTCCGTAGAACAAAGTGTTCTGGTAGGGCAATTCCAAGTATTCGTAGAGTAACTTCAACCCATCCGACGGCGCGGCCACAAAGTCCTCATACCGTATCCGGTACCCTTTGAATTCCTCAGATACGTAAAGGTTCTTTATGTTCTCATAGGCATCAAAAAGATCTGAGCGGCGCCCCTTCAGGACGGATACATCCTCGCCAAACCACTTCATCAACCCGGCAAATTGTGCAGCTGGATTTCGGACGAGCAAAAGGTACTTCGCTTCAGGTAGAATGCGTGCCATCTGATGGTAAATCATGTGGTAGCGGATGTTCTTGTCCAAGAAGAAATCCCGACCGGTATGCTTTATTGCCTGCTCGTACAAATGAAGCGCGAACTTACCTGCAGCTTCATAATATAAATCTTCACCATTCTCAAAATTCCCCAGAAAGGCGTGAAGATTTTTGTTCGCAACATCAGCATTATATTCAGCGGATATTCCAAGGTTCTTTGAATCAAGATCGCGAAGACCATAGGACACCGAAAACAGGAACCAAGGTGAGGCCAGCAAACCAATATCCGAGTGCGCCCCCAAGATCTGTTGGAGCATTGTAGAACCCGACCTGTGATTGCAGATCAGGAAGATGATATTCTTCTCATTCATTGGAGTACGCGCCCTTCTTAATCCAGAGTTTCCCGGAGGCTTTCGACAACGAATGCCCAGGTACGAGCGTCCAAATCAGGATCGTATTTGATGCCCGGAACGCTGCCGTCTGCTTTGGGATTTGTGAAAGCGTGCCCGCCACGGCCAAAGTTAATGACCGTCCAATCGACATTACATCGCGTCAAATGCTCCTGAAGTTCTTCAAGAGCACCTGGTTTTACCAGCGGGTCGGCAGCACCATTGATGACAAATGCCTTTTCACAATTATAGTCGGTGGGTGACATCTTTGCTTCCGAGATGACACCGTGCACGCTGATGATGGAGGACAGATTGGTTTCGAGTTTTGCCATTTCGAGAACGCAAAGTCCCCCGAAGCAATGGCCAATAGCCGAAACTTTGCCTGTATCAACTCTATCGAGGGATACAGCCTTTTCATAACCAAGGCGCAGCCGGCGCAAGAGCAATTCGGGATTATCAAGGAAGGGTTGCTTCAGACGATGCCCGTCCGAATGTTCCTTGCCGCGTATTCCCTTTCCATAGATATCAATTGCAAAGGCAACATAGCCAAGGCTCGCTATCTTTTGCGCCAATGCCTGAACGAAGTCGTCTATGCCAAGCCAAGGGTGCGAAATGATGACCAATGGCAGCTTCCGAACATCAGATCTCTCGGGGTAACACACCAGACCTTCAAGTTCTGACTCACCGTCAAAATAAATTAAGTTCTCTGACTTTTGCATTTGTCACTCCTGCGTTGGTTTGACGTTGGCGTCATGCCATTCCCGAAGCACCAGCAGCGCCCAAAGCAACGAGGACGCTTTTTCATCCATTTCACTGGTCCTGAATTGTTGAATTTGTTCGACATCGAAATAGTCGCGCACGATTGAATCTTGAGAGAATGCCGTGTCGAATACGTATTCCCGGACAGATTTTGTTTCAGCCATTATATGGTGAATGGGGAACGTAAAGGGCTGCTTCTTTCTGTAGATCACGTCCTTTGGCAAATATTTTTTGCC